>JAFYNO010000046.1 GCA_017549705.1 Bacteroidales bacterium
ATGAATCACACCCTTATCGAGGAGCGCGTTCTCATTCCTTTTGTCGAATCTTTAGAAGCATAAACGATGAAATCTGACAAAAAAATAATCATTGTGGAGCCGTCGCCGATTGTCAGCGCCGGTCTCGTGTCGTATTTCGACGACATCAATCAGGTTTCAATCGTCTCGCAGCTCGACCGCATCGACCGCATGGAAGAGAAACTTGCCGCTTACAACCCTGATATCCTGATAATCAATCCGTTACTGATTGCTTACGACACTAACGAGCATTTTCTGAAAATCTGTCGCGACTTCTCGAACGTGATTCCGGTCGCCTTGGTGACATCATACGTCGATGCCGGTATCCTCAAGCAGTTTAAAGATGTAATCGAAATCAACGACAGCAAACAGAAAGTTGTCACAAAGATATTTAACTTATTGAGTGACAATAATTTAACTCAAGACAAACCAGAAAACATCGAGCTTTCAAATCGTGAGACCGACGTCCTCGTCGCCCTTGTGAAAGGCTTGACAAACAAGGAGATTTCCGACAAATTGTATATCTCTGTTCACACTGTAATCACTCACCGCAAGAACATCGTCCGCAAAACCGGCATCAAATCAGTTTCCGGCTTGACCGTCTATGCCTTGCTTAACAATTTGGTTGACGAAAGTGAGATTTACAAATAATTCGATCTGGCGTAGACAAACAAAAAAGCACTGACTCATTGTGAATCAGTGCTTTAAGTGGTACCAGCGGGAGTTGAACCAGCGACACACGGATTTTCAGTCCGTTGCTCTACCAACTGAGCTATGGTACCCCTTTAGTTTTGCGCTGCAAAAATACAACATTTTTTAATACTACAAACTTTTTTTGAAAAAAATTTTTGAAATGATATTTTCCTCTCTTTATCCTCTCGCAGATTTCGCTGAAAACGCTGACGCTCACAGATCCCGCAGAGTCATTAGTCGTCAATTAGAGAGCCTTCAGCTTTCGAAGAAAGGTGGCAGCTCGGTAATGACGACTAATGACGAATTATCCAGAAACAATCATTAGTCATCAATTTTGAAGGCCTTCGGCTTTCGCAGAAAGACGGCAGCCGAAAAATGATGACTAATGACGAATTTTTTGTATTTTTGCACTCTGATTTTAATCAAAATGAACGAGGTTTTAACTATCGATATCGGCAACACCAAGGCTAAATATGCAGTTTTTCACGACAAAAACATCGTGGAATCACACGTTTTCAACCCACTTTCCGACGATTTGACATTACTTTTACAACGCTATCCAATCATTAATAAAGGTATCATCTCATCAGTCGGCGGAAAAATTAGCGAATGCCTCGCACAACTGAAAAGCATCAAAATGCTAGTGCTTTCAAATGAGACAAAACTGCCCTTCACCCTCACCTACAAAGAGAAATCGAAAATCGGAGCCGACCGACTCGCACTTGTGGCAGCCGCCTTCGCCGAAAAACCTCATCAAAACAGCCTCATCATCGACATTGGGACATGCATAACTTATGATATTTTGACCGATGACGACCATCACCTCGGTGGACCAATAAGCCCGGGTATGCAGCTGAGATTCAAAGCGATGCACGAGCACACAGCTCTCCTACCCCTCTGCGAGCCTACCACAGATGAACTGAAAATAGTCTGCGACGACACCATCGAATGTCTGCAAAGTGGCGTACAACTCGGAGTATTACACGAAATTAAAGAATTTATCGAGCTCTATTCATTGAAATTCAACAACTTAAACGTTTTTATATCTGGAGGCGACAATATTTTCTTGCAAAATAAGTTAAAATCGTGTACCTTTGCAAGTTCAAACTTTATGTTTAATGGCTTAAAGTTTATATTGGAATATAATGATATTCAATAAGTTATATAAATCATTGGTTTTAGTTGTCATGATTTTTATGACAACAAGCAGCGTTTTTGCGCAATCCGACATCTCTTCTCCATATTCAAGATTCGGATTGGGAACTATGAGCAAAAACAGGTCAAACACTGCAATACAAGCCATGGGCGGCATCTGTAACGCCTTGGATGGCAAGTACTTACTCAACAACTCCAACCCAGCGTCATACGCCGAGATGGACTCTCTGACATTCCTGTTTGACGCAGGCTTCTACATGAAATATGTAACTTACAGCACTACCACAGCCTCCGAAAAAGGCTCCAATGCTTCGTTCGACTACTTCGACATCGGTTTCGGCGTCACCAAATGGCTGAAGATGGGCCTCGGCGTCACACCTTACAGCAACCGTGCATACTCCTCAACCGCCGACTTTATTTGGGAACAAAATTATCCTTATAGCATTGATTATGAAGGCACTGGCGGTCTGAACAAGATTTATTGGGCAAACGGATTCAAAGTTTATAAAGGCCTTTCACTCGGTTTTAAGTTGAATTATATCTTCGGAAATGTCACCGATGAGACAACTTTATATTATCCGAATAACACTAATTTCCATAACGAAAAACGTACTATCAACCTGAGCTTCAGTGATTTAACCTTTGATTTTGGTTTGATATACAAACTTGATCTTAAAAAAGATTACAAACTCTCGTTCGGCGCCACTTATTCCCTGCCTGCAAACATGAACGCACATCGTAACGTGTTCATCCGCACGATGTTTAAGGGATATGGCAACCAGACTGCATCTGTGCGTGACACTATTTTATACAAAAAAGGCGAAAGAGTCAACGTGAAATACCCGCAAAGCCTCGGTCTGGGCGTCAGCCTGCAGAAAGGCGAACGCTGGATGATAGGCGCCGACTTCAACTGGAGCAACTGGAAAGAATTCCGCATGAACAACGTCAACGACTCGTTGCAAAACTCATGGAACGTCGCCGTCGGCGGATGCTACACCCCATACAACACCAGCGTTTCCAGCTATCTACGTAAGATCACATACCGAGCCGGTCTTCATTATGAACAGACATTCTTCAACATCTACGGAACGTCTATTAATAAATATGGTGTAACATTCGGCTTCAGCCTGCCAATACAACGCGCCATGACAACACTCAACATAGCGTTCGATTTCGGCAAGATGGGAACAACAACAAACAACCTAATAAAAGAGTCATATTTCAACATGTCATTTGGTATCTCATTGAGAGACAGATGGTTCGTAAAACGAAGATATAAATAATTAAAAATATTTGAGCAATGAAACTTAGAAAATTTCTATTCATCGGAGCAATTTTGTGCATGACATCATTCGCATTTGCACAAGATACTGATTGCGACACAGACATCTCTATCTACAGAGAAGCTTTCAAACAATGGGACGGTAAGGCAGCTAGCGCCAACCCTATCATGATTGCGTCATGGAGAAGAGTCTTCCTGAACTGCCCAAGCGCAAAGGAAAGAACACTCACCGACGGTACTAAAATCGTCAACAACGCCCTCATCAGACCAACTAAAGATGCTGAATTGAAAGAAAAATACATCGACACTTTGGTGATGGTTTACGAAGCTCGTATCCAATACTTCCCAAAGAGCGGCGTCGGTAACATCAAAGGACGTATGGGACTCGACCTCATGGCATTTCCAAGCCGTATGGAACAAGCTTACAACGCCTTGAAAGACGCTATCGATAACGACGGAAACAACAGCAACTACGCATTCATCGATGGTTTGTTCTCATCGACAATCAACATGGTGAAAGCAGGCAAACTCGACGAGTCAGCTATCCTCGACGCATACAGCCAACTCATGGATATCGTGGAGTTTAACGTCAGAAAATATACTGAAGAAGGTAACGAGAAACTTCTCAACAGCTACACTGCCACCAAGGGCAACCTCGAAGCCGGAGTGCAGCCTTACGCCAACTGCGAAGACCTCGTCCGCATCTATCAGAAGAAATTCGACGCAGAACCAGACAACGTAGAGCTTCTCAACAAGATCGCATCAGTTCTCGCATCAAGAAACTGCGATAAGTCAGACCTCTACCTCGCCGTGGCTATCAAGTTGCACAAACTCAACCCTTCACCGGAGTCAGCTTACTTCATCGGTAAGAGATACCTCGCCGACCAGGAATACAGCAAGGCTACCAGCTACCTCATCGAAGCTACAAAATCACAGGATGTTAAGTCGGCACAGCAGGCTTACAAATATCTTGCACAGATTATGTGGAAGGAAGGTAAAGGCGAGCAAGGCCGCGCATACGCAAGAAAAGCTATCGAACTCGACAAAACCGACGGCGAACCTTACATGATCATAGGTTATATCTACGCTTCAAGTGGTAAAGAATGCGCAAGCAACCCTCTCCATGCAAAAGCAGTGTATTGGGCAGCAGCCGACAAATTCCAAAAAGCCAAGGAAGTCGACCCGTCAATGACAGCCAAGGCAAACGAAATGATCAGAGAGTATTCAAAACTCTTCCCAACCAGCGAAGACGCTTTCTTCTACAACGTGTTCGAAGGCGACGAATACCAGGTTGAATGCTGGATCAACGAGAAGACAAAAGCAAGATTTTCAAATAATTGAAAAGACTAGTCTATATAGTATTGGAAATCAACATCATAGCACATCTTGTTATGATGTTGTTTTCTTGTGAAAACTCGATGGAAAATATCAAGATGTTCATCGACAACGACACTATTGTGGGCTTGATGGCTTATGATGTGGTTATCGAACGCAGCGACTCAGGCCGTATGGTGGCAAGATTGGAAGCCCCGATGATGATTAGCATCGACGACCCCGACAGCGCCAAACTTGAGTTTCCAAAAGGTTTTACAGCCTATATGATAGAAAACGACTCTCTCACCTCCATGATTAGAGGCGACTACGGCGTGAACTACGAGAAAAAAGAACTCGTATTAGCAAAACATAATGTCGTGGTGAAAAACCTTAATACTAAGGAAGTTATGGAGACTGAGAGACTATTCTGGGACCAGAAAAAGAAAATGATTTACACCGGATGTCTTGTCAAGATATCCGGTCCCGACAAGCTGATTTACGGCGACAGCATGATAGCCCGCGAGGACTTCTCTAAACGCGAGCTTTTCGGAATAACAGCAACTATTGAGATTGACGAAGATGAGTAACTGGGTGGTTGTCATAATATCTCTTTGCGCTTCAGCACTATTCTCGGGTGTCGAGATTTCGTTTATCAGCTCAAACCGACTGAAACTCGAACTCGACCTGAAGAAAAACCGCTTCACAGCCAAGATAATCAACAACTTCGTGAAACATCAATCAAGGTTCATGGGATGTATTCTGTTGGGCAACAACATCGCCAATGTCATCTACGGCATCGCGATGGCAAAACTGCTTGAACCAGTGATTATCAAGGTGTTACCAGATGTTATAACAAACGAATTCACAATACTTCTTTGTCAGACAATAATCTCGACACTGCTAGTGTTGCTTGTCGCGGAATTTATCCCGAAGACGCTGTTCAGAATCAATCCGAACAAGCTGATGAACATCATGTCAATCCCGATGATGATATTGTATATTATCCTCTACCCATTGATTTTCATATACATAGGAATCTCAGAACTTATCATCAAATACATCTTCAGGATGAATATCGCACCTGAAGACTATAAGCTCAGTCCTGTCGATTTGAACGATTATCTCAAAGAATACGCTGACCCTAACGAGGAAGACGAAGATATTCAACAAGGTATAGAGCTCTTCCAAAATGCCATTGATTTTCAAACCGTTAAGCTACGTGAATGCATGCAGCCACGTAATGAAATCCAAGCAGTGGAAATCAATGAGCCAATGAACGAGGTGAAACGCATCTTCGAAGAGACTAAACACTCGAAAATCATTGTGTATGAAGACAATATCGATAATATCGTCGGTTACATCCATATCAACGACCTGCTTCACGGTGGCAGCAGCATCAAGAAAAAAGTAAGACAAATTGAGTTCTATCCAGAGACTTACGGCGCTCAGGATTTGCTTCAAAGATTATCGAAGAAACGTCAGAGTATCGCAGTGGTTGTTGATGAATTCGGCGGAACAGCAGGAATTATCACGACGGAAGACTTGGTGGAAGAGATTTTCGGAGAGATTGAAGACGAATACGACGAGGAAGACGACATCGAGAAGACCATCAACGAGAATGACAGAATCTTCTCGGCAAGACTGGAAATCGACTATCTCAACAAGACTTACAAATACGATTTCCCGGAGTCGGACGATTACGAGACTCTAGCCGGTTATATCATACATTATCACGAGAGTATTCCGCAAACAGGCGAGGAAATAGTCATCGGAAACTATCTTTTCAAGATTATCAAGGCTTCTGAAACTAAACTCGAGGAAGTGGAAATCAAGAATAATCAATGAGTTAGCATAATTTTTACAAAAATGTTGACAGTATTGACAATTTTTGTAAATTTGCAGGCTAAAAATTAATATAGAAAAATAAATAAATAAAATAAAACTATGGCAGCAATTGGAAAAATCAGACAGCACTATGGTATCTTAGTGATTATCATTGGTTTAGCTCTTTTAGCATTTGTTTTAGGTGACTTGATGAAGAGCACCGGCAGTAGAAGACAGAATGAAGTCGCTATCGTCAACGGCGATAAGATTTCTTATCAGGATTACGCAAACAGAGCTGACCAGAATCTTCAGAATCAGAAGAGAATGTACGGCACTCTGACAAACGATCAGACATTCAGCATCCGTCAGCAGACCCTCGACCAGATGATCAGAGAGATCATCATGAATGATGAATTCAAGAAACTCGGTCTTGCCGTTTCAACCGACGAACTCACCGACCAGTTCCTTGGTGAAAATCCTAACCAGTATGTGGTTCAGAGCTTTACAGGTCAAGATGGCAAGTTCGACAGAGAGATGTTGCAGAACTACATCAACAACTTCGACAACTTCGACCCTGAGACACAGACTGCATGGATTAACTTTGAGAATGCCATCGCTGAAGACAGAATGAACACCAAATATGAGAGCCTTCTCAAACATGGTTTCTATCTGCCTAAGAAACTTGCCGATCGTTACAACGACAACAAGAACATCAAGAGAAGCGCTGAGGTTTACGCCGTGCGTTACACAACTATCCCGGATTCAACAGTGGTTGTAACTGAGCAGGACAACAAGAATTATTACGAGACATACAAGACCAAATATCCTACCGACGCTATGCGTGGCATCGACTATGTCATCTTCGAAGTGAAGCCATCACAGGCCGACAGAGACGACGCCAAGAAGTTTGTCGCTGACGTGAAGAAAGGTCTTGAAGAGACAGAGAACGTTGAGAGTTTCGTGAAATACAACTCTGACTATGCTTACGACGCTGAATGGAAGAAAGCCACAGAGTTCCCGGTAGAGCTTGAGACAGCTATCAACGACAATAAAGTTGGTTTTGTCTATGGTCCATACGAAGACAACGGCGCTTTCAACATCGCACGTATCATGGGCAAAGAGAAACGTAACGACACTTTGTGGGCACAGGTTGCAGTGGTTGCACACGAGATCACAGCTAGCACAGCTACCGACCAGGCAGTGTTCGCAGAGGTTAACAAGTTCGTCACAGAGAACAAGACAGCTGAACAGTTCAACGCAGCAGTCGAGGCACAAGGCCTTAACAAACGTACTTATCAGTCAATCAGACAGAACACCAACCGCATTGCTGGCATTGACAGTCCACGTGAGATCGTCCGTTGGACATTCAAAGACGGCGTGAAGGTCGGTGATGTTTCAAACGTCTTCGAGCTCGAGAACATGTACGTCGTGGCAGTCCTGACCAAGATCGTCCCAGAAGGTTATATGCCATACGAGGACATGATTGAGCGTTATGCTACAACCATCAAGAAAGTGAAGAAAGGCGAGATGCTTGCTGAGAAGGCAAAAGCTTATGGCACAGACTACCAGAAGATGATTGACGAGCTCGGTGGCGAGAAGACCACTGTTGAGAACGTCACAATGGAAGGCCGTGGCTATGGCAGCTTCGGCGTTGAAGAGAAGATTGGCGGCACCACAATGGGCATGGCAGAAGGCGTTTACTCAGCACCTCTCCAGGGCGGTAACACTATGGCCATCGTGAAGGTCACAAGCACCACACCTGCTAGCGCTACCGACTACGACGCCATCCGCAGAGAGTATGTGTCGAGATTCAACAATGCCATCCTGAACGGTTCACCATACGCAGCTATGTTGGACAACGCAAAGGTTGTGAACAACGGAATCTTGTTCTTCTAAGATTAACAAGATATTAAGTATAAAGAGAGGGCGCCGAATGGCGCCCTCTCTTATTTTCTTTAAACTTTCCACTTTAAACTCTAAACTAACTCCAGCACCGCGTCAGTCACATATTTCAGCTGCTCGTCGGTGAACTCAGTGTGGATTGGCAATGCCATCACGTGGTCGCAGAGGTATTCGCAGACCGGGAAGTCGCCTTTCTTATAGCGTGGGTCGGCGTAAGCTTTCTGCATGTGAAGTGCCACCGGATAATAGATGGCGCAAGCGATGCCTTTCGACTGCAGATGCTCCATCACCTTGGCACGGTCGAGATCCTTCAACACCACCACATACTGGTGATAGACATGATCGGTGAACGATGCCACTTTCGGAGTGATGATCTTGTCGGTCTGAGCGAAAGCCTTGTCGTAATATGCAGCCGCATACTGGCGAGCCTTGATATATTCGTCGAGGTGTTTCAACTTAATGTCGAGAACGGCAGCCTGGATAGCATCGAGACGTGAGTTAACTCCAACATAATCATGATAATAACGAGTCTTCATACCATGGTTGACGACCACACGCATCATGTCGGCGAGAGCGTCATCGTTGGTGAAGATAGCGCCGCCGTCGCCATAACAGCCGAGGTTCTTTGAAGGGAAGAACGATGTGCAACCGATATTACCAATTGTTCCCGACTTCTTCACGGTGCCGTCTTTGAATGTGTAATGAGCGCCGATAGCCTGGGCATTGTCTTCAACGACATAAAGATTATGACGTTTTGCAATGTCCATGATAGCATCCATGTTGGCGCATTGACCAAAGAGGTGCACTGGAACGATAGCTTTTGTGCGAGGAGTGATTGCCTTCTCAACTGCCACAGGATCAATGCAATAAGTCTCCATATCGACATCGACGACAACAGGAGTCAGGCGCAACAAGGCGACCACTTCAGCTGTAGCGATAAAGGTGAAAGAAGTTGTGATGACCTCATCGCCAGGTTTAAGGCCGAGTCCCATCATGGCGACTTGCAAAGCGTCGGTGCCATTGGCGCACGGAATCACGTGCTTCACGTTGAGATATTCCTGTAAATCTTCCTGAAATTTCTGAACAAAAGGACCGCCGATAAAGCCACCGGTAGAAAGAATCTGTTGGATGGAAGCGTCGACTTCCGGTTTGATTTTGTTGTATTGACCAACGAGGTCAACCATTGGAATTTTCATCTTTTTAAAATTTTTAACTCGCAAAAATAAAAAAATATTTGCTTCATTGGTCGCCTGCGGCTCAAAATCTTACAAAAATCTAATAAAAAATCTAAAAACTATTCTACAATATTTTTTTCGAAGAAAAAATTTGAAGATGAATTTTTAGGATTTTTATAAAGATTTTGTTTAGATTTTGAGCCGTAAGGCGACCCAAAAAATTAATTTTTCAAAAAAAATATTTTATATCAAAAAAAGTTGTATTTTTGCACTCCGTTTTGTAAAAGAAAATAAGAACAATAAAATATTAGAAAAATGTCAAGAATTTGTCAGATTACAGGTAAGAAGGTCATCAGTGGAAACAACGTTTCACACTCAAACAGAAAGACCAAGAGAACATTCAAACCTAACTTGAAGATCAAGAGATTCTATGTTCCTGAGTGGGATGAATGGGTAGTTTTGAAAGTTTCTGCAGCAGGTTTGCGCACCATCGACAAGAAGGGCGTTTATCAGGCAATGGTTGACGCAGCGAAGGATGGTAACCTCAACCGCTGGTAAGATATGACTATTTTAAAAAGAAGCCGTCTGCATAGGCGGCTTTTTTTGTGTAATAAAAAGGCTTAATAATCGTTAATAACTCGTCATTTCGACCGACCGCAGGGAGCGGAGAAATCTCCTCCTTTTTTGAATGAGATTTCTCGATTCCGCTTCGCTTCACTCGAAATGACGGAAACATGATGAAAAAACTGCTGCTTTTCATACTGTTTTTGCTTCCGGCTTTTGTCTTTGCGCAGAGGCCGACAGGCGTTTTATTTGGAAAAATCACTGACGACAATGGTAAAGCCGTGGAGTTTGTGAATGTGGCAGTGCAAAACACGAAATATGGCGTCGTTTCTGACGCACGAGGCAGCTATAGCCTGACGCTGCCAGCCGACACCTTGATTAATGTAGTGTTTTCGTTTGTCGGATACGAGGAGATCAAGATTAATGTCCAGCTTAAGCCTGGGGAGAGACGTAAGCACGACGTGAAGATGCAGGTCACCTCGACAATGCTGACAGAGGTAACGGTGCACGACCAATCCATCAAATCGTCAACAATCACAAGGCTTGATGCGAAGGAGACGGTGTTGCTTCCATCGGCGGGCGCAGGCGGTGTGGAAGACATGGTGAAGACCCTCGCTGGCGTCAGCTCGACCAATGAGCTAAGTTCGCAGTACAACGTGCGCGGAGGTAACTTCGACGAAAACCTAATCTACGTCAACGGGATAGAGATTTACAAGCCTTTCTTGGTTGGCTCGGGACAGCAGGAAGGCCTTAGCTTTATCAACTCGAGACTCGTTTCTAATATCGACTTCTCAGCTGGTGGTTTCTCTGTTGAATATGGCGACAAGCTCTCGTCGGTGCTCGACATCACATATAAAAAGCCAACTATCGCAGCTAGTTCGTTGACGCTCAGCCTTTTAGGTGCCGATGCTCACACTGAAGGCATGGCTTTCAAAGGCAGAATGAGCTACCTCATCGGAGCACGTTACAAAAACACGCAATACCTTCTTGGTGCCATGGACACCAAAGGCGATTATAAGCCAAACTTCGCTGATGTTCAAGGACTTATAACTTATAATATATCATCTCGTCTAGAGATTACGGCACTGGGCTATTATTCGCGTAACAGCTATCTCATGGTCCCGACTACACGTCAAACCGACTTTGGAAACCTTCAGGCATCATACCGCTTGAAGATCTATTTCGATGGTCAGGAACTGAGTAAATATACCACTGGACTAGGTGCTATCTCATTGAATTTCAGTCCTAATGAAGATCTGAATCTCAAGCTCATCGGATCAGCATACTCAGCTGTTGAATCTGAAACTTACGACATCCAAGGACAGTATTGGATCGGACTTTTAGAGACAAATCCTGGCAGTGAGCAACAGGGTGATGTCATTGCTAATCAAGGAGTTGGAACATATATCGAGCATGCACGAAACTCATTCTACTCACGTGTTTTCAACCTCGATCATAAAGGCGCATACAAATATCGCGACAACGTTCTGAAATGGGGTCTACGCTACCAACATCAGCTGTTCGATGACATCATCAATGAGTGGGACATGAGCGATTCAGCAGGATACACACAGCCGCACAGCGTCGACTCGATTCTGAATCCTAACAATCCGATGCAGACACCGCTTGAGTTAAAGAACGTGGCAAAAGGTCATAACGAATTACAAGTCAACAACTTAGACGGATATATTCAGAATTCATGGCAGCTCGAAAGCGAGAAAGGCAACATCTGGGTGTTGACGGCGGGTTTGCGTGCCAACTATTGGGGTTACGCCGGCTCGGTGAATGTCAGTCCGCGTGCAGGCATCGCCTTGCAGCCAAATAATCATCCAGATATGACATTCCGGTTGTCGGGTGGAGTTTATGTTCAACCTCCATTTTACAGGGAGTTACGAATGTTCGACGGCAGCCTTGTCAGCAAGGACAAAGCCTCAGTGCAGAAGTCATATCAGGTGGTGCTTGGACATGAATATAAGTTCATGGCTTGGGATCGCCCATTCGTGCTGACATCTGAGATTTATTACAAATACCTTAAAGATATCATACCTTATCAGGTTGACAACATCAGAATCAGGTATTACGCCGACCAAAAGGCGACTGGACATGCATACGGTCTCGACATGAAGATCAACGGTGAGTTTGTGAAAGGCATCGAGAGTTGGGCTTCCATGTCGATCATGCGAACCACCGAAAATATCCAGTATTTCATCGATGCCAATGGCAACATCCTCTCGCAGACCGACATCAACAACGGCACTGCTTATGTGAGAGATACCATCATTTCAGGTATCCCACGCCCATCTGACCAGCGCATCAACTTCGCCATTTTCTTCCAGGATTACCTCCCGATGATTCCGTCGTTCAAGGTCAACCTGAAGCTCATCTTCGGCACAGGATTACCTTTCGGTGCCTCAGAAGCTGAGCGTTATAAGCAAACCAACAGGATGACGCCTTATCGTCGCGTCGACTTAGGCTTCAGCAAACAACTTATCGGCGACGAGACATCATTCCGCAACCCACGTAACCCATTGAATTACATCAGAAACTGCTGGCTCAGCCTTGAAGTTTTCAACCTCTTGGGCGTCAACAATGTCAGTTCATATATGTGGGTCACAGATGTATACAACATCCAGTATGCAGTGCCTAACTATCTGACCAACAGACAGTTGAACCTCAAGTTAATTCTTGAGTTCTAGTTTATTTTCCCCAATTATCTCTATCCAGACTTCTATACTGTATAGCTTCGGCGAGATGCTCTGGCTGTATGTTTTCTGAGCCTGCTAAGTCAGCGATAGTCCTTGACACTTTGAGTATTCTATCGCGTGCGCGGGCTGAGAGTCCTAATCTCTCCATGGCGTTTTTCAGTAATGCGCCGCATCGTTCGTCGATATCACAGTATTTCTGAATCATCTTGGCAGTCATCTGAGCGTTGCAATGTATACCTGGGACATCAGCGAAGCGCTGCACTTGTATCATGCGTGCTTTCACCACACGTTCGCGCACCTCAGCGCTCTTCTCACCTGGTTTTTTCTGTGCCAGCTCATCGTACGAAAGCGGAAATGTCTCGATATGAAGATCTATTCTGTCGAGCAACGGTCCCGAAATCCTTGAGAGATACGTCTCGACCTGCCCTGGTTTGCATGTACACTCTTTTGTAGGGTGGTTGTAATAGCCGCACGGACAAGGATTCATTGCGGCGACGAGCATGAAGTTTGCCGGAAACTCCACTGTTTGCTTAGCCCTGGCTATAGTCACCATACGGTCTTCCATCGGTTGTCGAAGCACTTCAAGCACCTGACGTCGGAATTCTGGCAGCTCGTCCAGGAATAAGACGCCGTTATGGGCCAGCGAGATCTCGCCAGGCTGCGGATAGGTGCCGCCGCCCACGAGGCCGACATACGAGGTGGTATGATGCGGGCTCCTGAAGGGACGGTTATGCATCAGCGAGACGCCATGACCCAGCATGCCCACGACAGAATGAATCTTCGTCGTCTCGAGTGCTTCTTTCAGCGTCATCGGTGGAAGTATCGTCGGTAAACGCTTGGCTAACATAGTCTTACCGCTACCAGGAGGACCGATGAGTATGACGTTATGAGACCCTGCGGCTGCCACCTCGAGTGCTCTTTTGATGTTCTCCTGCCCTCTGACATCCGAGAAATCGAAGTCATAAATATCAGAATGCACTTCCTCCTCAAGGCTCAGTTTTGTAGGCTCTAGATGATGAAAGCCATTGAAAAAATTGATGACATCCATGATTGTCTCGACGCCATACACTTCGATATCCTCGACCACGGCTGCTTCATTTGCATTTGCCTTTGGCACTATCACGCCTTTGAATCCTTCTTCCGCTGCTTTGATGGCGATAGGCAGAGCGCCTTTGATAGGGTTGATGCTGCCGTCGAGCGACAACTCACCCATGATGACGTATTTGTCAAGCAGGTCGACATTCACCTGTTCAGAAGCAGCAAGGATGGCGATCGCCAAAGGAAGATCGTAACTTGAGCCCTCTTTTCTAATGTCAGCGGGCGCCATATTGATCGTAATCTTCCGTTTCGGATAACGTAAATTATTGTTATTCAATGCAGATTCAATACGTTGCTGGCTTTCCTTGACAGCACTGTCGGGCAGTCCGACAAGAAAAAACTGCACTCCACGGTCAATGTTGACCTCAATTGTAACTGTAATAGCATCAATGCCGTTTAAGGCACTTCCAAAGGTTTTTACTAACATAAATTTTGTTTTTTGTGTATTAATACTAGTTTTATATGACGATCATTTTCGGGGTTTATACCCAGACCTCTGTAATATATCTTGATAATCAGTCATTTTCAATAATGTCGTGAGCGTTTCATCGTTATTTGACATGAAGGAGCGAACGATTTTCAGTCCGACATATTCGCCGAGGCGTGCTGGCGCTTGTTCGGCAAAAGCTGAGGTAAACGGTCCGTCGTTGAACAGCATACGACGCTGTTTCAAGTCGTTATTAAACAGCATGTCGTTACCTACCACAGTAGCCCACACCTGTCCTTCGTTTTCGTCAGCCCACGCCATCTGCTGCGCTGAGTAGCCAAGGATGATGGAGTCGGGCAATGAAGGATCGAGCGCCTCAATGAAATACAGCCTCTTACCCTGCTCTATCATCTCGGCTAACACGCTTTTTTGATTGATTCGACTGCCTTGACATTGATAATAAAACGCTTCCGCCAAGTCTCTTGTCAAAGAAAAAGGCTGGCAGCGGCGTGAAATATATCTGGGCAATCCAACTTTGTCATACACTAAGTCTTTGTTGCTCAAATAGAAATCAAGACCAATCATGATGCTTTCGTCGCCAATGCCGATTGGACGATTATAATAGTCACCTGATACATAAGTGAACGTCGGAGGCACAATCCAATCTGGGAAATAGTATTTAAAATGTTGATAGACGCCTTTCACCTCATCGGCGACGAGTTCGATATCAGGAAAAGTCTCATTCACTAACTCATTGATTCTTATTAAGAATGTATCGGTAACAAACGATTTCATATATGAAATCTCTTGTTCATCAGGGTTGTCGAAAAGAATCTCGGGATATTTTGGCAACAATGCGCGATATTCCTCTTCGAAGTTAGCTGTATCGAGCGCAAAAAGTGCCTTGTTGAACTCTATGATTTCCACTTCTTGCGGCTCAAGATTCTTGAAAGGAACTTTTAATTTTTTCTTGTAACCTTCTGATTCAGTACAAGAAACGATTAAAATCAACAAAACCCCAATAATATACAAACACTTATCTTTCATAACGTCGAACCATATCAAGAGCTGTTATCGAAGCTCTTTCTATATTATTTCCTCTATCTTTTCCAAAATTACACTTTTTCGAGATGACGCCATTCGGTCCTGCCACTGCGATCCACACTGTGCCGACGGGGTTTTCTTCGGTGCCGCCGCCAGGTCCGGCGATGCCTGTTGTAGCCACAGCGTAATCAGATTTCAGAAGTTTCTTCACTCCTGTCGCCATCTGCTCTGCAACCTGCTGACTGACAACGGTATACTTCTCCACGTCATCGTGGTTGACGCCAAGCACTTCTTCTTTTACTGATGTGGCGTACGACACCACCGTGCCCTTGAACACCTCTGAGCTACCTGGTATCGCGGTTAGCATCTTGGCTATTGTGCCGCCTGTACAGCTCTCAGCCGTCGCCAAGGTCTTCCCTGCCGCTTTGAGTTCCTCCAAAACAGCCTCAGCGATTGGTGTGTCGTCATATCCAAAGATATATTCACCGATGAGCTTAGTCAATTTTTCTATCTCATTATCAATGTTTTGCTGCAGGAACGCTTTGTCGGGGTGGCGACCTTCGAGACGCAGGCGCACCATGCCATATTGAGGCAGATATGCCAGCGACAAGAAGTCAGGCAACGCATCCTCCCATTCTTTGATTCTATCGGCAAGGAACGACTCTCCCACACCTGTCGTCATCACCACTTTATTAATATAAGGTGTCACCTTGAAATGCTCCAGCAGCTTTGGCAGTATCTCCTGCTCGAACACGTTTTTCATCTCAAACGGCACGCCAGGCATGGAGATATACACCGACTTACCTTTCTCGAACCACATGCAAGGCGCTGTGCCATAACGGTTTGGAATATATGTGCACGCCTTCGGGATGTATGCCTGTCCACGGTTACGCTCTGTCATCTGATAGCCGCGCAACTTGAAGATACTCATCACGTTGTCGTAAGCGTCTTGGCAAAACACCATCTCTGTGTTGAAATATCTGCATAGTGTCGGTTTGGTGATGTCGTCGGCAGTTGGTCCGAGGCCGCCGGTCATCACGATGATATCGGCATCGGAGCAGGCGTCGAGAGCTTCCACGATGTCGCGCTCGCCATCACCGATGGTTAAAGTAGAAATCACCTCTATACCGTTGGTTGTCAATATATTTCCAAGCCAAGCTGCATTAGTGTTAATCACCTGGCCTATAAGCAACTCATCGCCGATGGAGATGATTTTCGCCTTCACAAAATCGTTGTCTCTTTTCATAATTTTAATCCTTTTCGTCATTTCGAGCTTGTCGAGAAATCTACTCCTTTCAAATGCCGTAGATTTCTCCATTTCACTTCGTTTCAGTCGAAATGACGACCTTAAAACGTTACAAAATTAAACATTAATATTTTATGTTTTTCATTTTTAACATTTTTTAACTAAACTTGCAAAATTTTGCATATTTTTGTAAAAAATTTTAACATTTCATCGGTATGAACACTAAACCTATCCCAGGCTCACAGCTCGTTTTCAACAATGAAGGAGCGATATATCATCTGAATCTCTTTCCGGAGATGCTGGCTGACGACATTATTTTAGTCGGCGACCCTGACCGTGTGGCTATGGTTTCGAGTTTCTTCGACACCATTGAATACAAGCGTCAGAATCGCGAGCTCGTAACGCATACTGGCACTTACAAAGGCAAACGCATCAGTGCGATCTCAACAGGCATGGGCACTGACAACATTGATATTGTTGTCAACGAACTTGACGCTGTCGCGAATATCGACTTCAAGACACGTACACCAAAGAAGGAGCATCGTACGCTCAACATGGTGCGTCTCGGCACCTGCGGTGCTCTGCAGCCGGAGATTGGCGTGGAAGACAGCTACGTGGCGTCTCGTTTCGCCATCGGTCTCGACGGTCTCGCCTACTTCTACAAAGAGCATAACGAGGTGATTAACAAGGACATGACCGACGCTTTCATCCGCGATATGAAGTATCCATCAGACCTCCCGACACCATACATAGTGGAGAGTTCAAAAGCATTATTCGACCGTCTCGCAGCCGGTTATCACCAAGGTATTACAGCCACATCACCAGGTTTCTACGGTCCTCAAGGGCGCTCGCTCCGCCTCGAGCTGACGTATCCGCAGATCAATCCTGATATTGAGAAGTTTGAGTATAAAGGATGGAAAGTGTGCAACTTCGAGATGGAGTCATCGGCACTGTTCAGCCTCGGTAAGATGTTGGGACACAATTGCTTAACCATCTGCGTGGCAATAGCAAACCGTGTCACGGAGAAGTTCACCTCCGACTATCATCCTTACGTTGAAAAACTGATTAAAACTACTTTAGACAGGCTATAGAGTGTAGTCTTCCTGCTCGTCGACGTGTTTCATCGAGATGAGGCATTCAAGGTTAACATCGAGCACAGCCTCCTCGAAGAACGGAGCCGAAGCAACCACATAGCTCTCGTAGCCGAATATCATGGAGCCGCCGTCAAAGGTGGCTTCTTTTTTTGATGCCACGTTGTTCACAAACACGAGTGGGCGCTCAGTCTTCAATACGTTCTGTCTCAACTCATTACGGCGTTGTCTCGACCTGTCGGCACCGCATCTTTCGGCACCTATATTTATGATAACATCCGGCGCAAGCGGCATCAAATCATCAACACGATTAGTGAGCAAAAACTCGTCGTCGTTAGTGTTTGCGAGGTCTGAGCCTATTGTCACGGCATATTTATGGCATCCAATCTGCAGAAGTGCATTCTCATTGAAAGGCTCGAAGATGTCTTTTTCAAAATCGGTCAACTGTTTCTTTTTGAACACCATACGTTGCCCTTGGAACATATAAACCGCCGCGTTAAACTTCCCGACGGGGCATCCGACGAGGACAGAAACTGTCTCACATTCTTTGGCTATTTTATCTAAGGCTTTCTCGCATCGTGCAATAAAATCAGGAGATTTAAACTGCTCGGCAGAGCACATGCCGCTCACCGCGAGCTCAGGGAAAATCACTAAAGAAGAGGCTTTAGCCTTGTGAGCCGCCTCTACTATCTTTGTTGCATTGCCTTCGACATCGCCGGCAACGCAATGTATTTGCGCTAAAGTTATCTTCATCAGAACAAAAATCCTATCTCAAAGCAAAGATTACTCATCGTAATCTTATCGTGTTTCATCGACATCATACTTGTGAAGAATGAGTCATATCCTACGAGGAATAACAAGGTGCTGCGATTCAGCACATTCATTTCAAAGCCAAAATGCAGGATGAAAGAGCTGCAAATATCACGATAGCCATGATGAAAATCGTATTCACCTTTATCCTGTTCACTCACAAACAGATCCAGACCATAACCGACTTCGCCAAAGACACGGTATTTATCAGCGAAAGCGTCGGTACGCATTTTCAAAAGGAAAGGAATCTGAAGATATGTGTTGTGAAGACTTCTGTTAATGATATTATCTGCTTTAACATTCACTGTTGCGACTTCATATCTGTATGATATATCGCTGCCCATGATATTGAATCCAGAGACAATACCGTAGTTTTCCTTGAAATAATATATGCCAGTCAGACCAAATTTATAAGTGTAACCATTATCTTTACTGACGATATTTTTGTCGTTGGCACTCATAAAAGCAGCGCCTATTCCACCTTTCAATCCCAATTGATATTCAAAGCGTTGTGCTGATGCTACAAACGCCATCATCATCGCAAAAAGCAAAAAATAAAATTTCTTTCTCATATTTTGTCGAACGTTTAAGAATTTTAAATATCTTTGCAAAAATAATAAAAAAATTGCAACTAATTAAAATTTTTACATTATGAAAAAATTATTACTCGTTTTAGCAGTCGTCCTCTTCGCCAACGTGGCAAGAGCAGAAGGCGTAGGCTTCCACTTCGGACCGAAGATTGGTTATCAGGCAGCGGTTTTATCACTTGATAAAGCTGACATCAAGACAGGTTTCTCTGAACACTTAACAGCCGGTATCTTTGGCCGTCTCTGCATCCACAACGTCCTCATCCAGCCTGAATTGTTATGGTTCAAGAGCGGTCAAGTTTTTGCTCTCAAAGGTGCTAGCTTAAGCGAACTCGACCCAAGAATCGAGATGAGTCAGCAGAATTTGGCAGTGCCGATTTTCATTGGCTACCAGTTCCTCGACCTTAAGCTCCTCAAACTCAGAGCACACGTCGGTCCGGTGATGTATTTCGTCGTCGACCAGACCAACAAATGCAACTACGAAAACCAGGAGTTGAAACTTGAAGCCAACAATATGACATGGGGTGGCGCAGTCGGTGTCGGTGTCGACATCCTTCTTTTTACCCTCGACATCAACTATAGCTTCGGTTTGACAAACCTCATCGACAAGAGCGACGTCAATATCGGTGGTCAGGACTTCCAGATTGACAACACCAAACAGAGCCTCTTCACCGTCACTTTAGGTGTGAAGCTCGTCAGCTTAGGAATGTAGAAAGACTATGTCTATCAACAAGATACCGAGTGCGCTTTTTGTAAGAAATCGCAAAAACTTCGCAGCGATGATGACCAAAGGCGCACTCGCTGTGTTTACAGCAAACGAGGAGATGCCGCGCAACGGCGACCAGTGCTATCCTTTCCGCCAGAACTCCGATTTCTTCTACCTCACCGGCATCGACCGCGAGGGAGCTTATCTTATTTTATATCCCGACCATCCAAAACCTGAGATGCGCGAGATACTGTTCATCGAGCCGTACAGCGAGATGAAAGCCATCTGGCGAGGTGAGATGCTCGACGCAAAACAAGCTAAAGAGATATCAGGCTGCGAAAACGTGATGTACGCCGACAGCTTCAACGACGTGCTGAAAGAGCTGATACTCAGCAGCTCAAAGATATACCTCAACCTTTACGAATATGCTCGTTTCGAGACCAAGGTGGTCACCATTCAAGACCGTTTCGTGAAGGAGATAAAGGAGCAATATCCGCTCCACACCTTCGACCGCTCGGCCCCAATCTTGAACAAGCTTCGCAAGATTAAATCACCAGAAGAGATTGAGATTATCAAGCATGCTTGCGACATCACCGGAAAGGCATTTTTGCATTGCATGAAGACCGTGAAACCAGGACGTTACGAGTACGAGATGCAGGCCGAGATGGAATACATCTTCAAGATGAACAATGCCTCGGGTCATGCCTTCCACCCTATCGTCGCCGGCGGCAAAAACGCCTGCTGTCTGCATTATTCGAAAAACGACAGTATCCTCAACGACAATGAGTTTCTGCTCTTCGACATGGGATGCGAATATATGAACTATGCTTCAGATTTGAGCCGCACCATCCCGATTAACGGCAAGTTCACTCCTCGTCAAAGAGAGTGTTACGAGGCGGTTTTAAGAGTGAAAAAAGAGATCACGAAGCTCTACAAAGTAGGCGGCACCATCGACAAAATCAATCAGACGACCTACCAGCTGATGGAGAAAGAGATGATAAAACTCGGTCTCTTCACTGAGGAAGACGTTAAAAATCAAGACCCTGCGAATCCGCTGTATCGCAAGTATCTGATGCATGGCATGTCGCATCACGTCGGGCTGGACGTTCACGACAACCTCGACAAGTACGAGCCTTTCGCGCCAGGCATGGTGCTTACGTGCGAGCCAGGGCTCTACATCCGCGAGGAAGGAATTGGAATCAGGCTTGAAGACGACCTCTTGATTACAGATGGAGAACCAATAAACTTATTTGGAAATTTAGCAATTGAACCCTCTGTCATTTCGAGCGGAACGTAACGAAGTGCAGTGCAGTCGAGAAATCTACTGCATTTGAAAGGAGTAGATTTCTCCATTCCGCTTCGCTTCAGTCGAAATGACGCAAAAATGAAAATTATTAAATTAAATCATAAAATGAAAAAAGCATTATTTATCGTAGCCCTCGTCGCTACGGCATTATGTGCAAAGGCACAGACAAACATTCAGGAACAGTACGATTTCAATCGTGAGCATTTAACAACAACCCTTGAGATGTTCAAGGCAGACAACTGGGGAAGCACGTTCTTCTTCACCGATATCTATCACCCGCTGCAATATTCAATGCCAATGGGTTATTACACTGAGATAGCACGTTCATTGAATTTCTGGCAGGACACCAAGCTCGGAGCTTTGAGTGCCCACGCAGAATGGAACGGCGGTCAGCTCGCCAACAGAGCATGGCTCTTCGGTGCTGAATATTTCCTGCATTCACAAGATTTCAGATACAGACTGACACTCGAAGTGCTGTACAAAACCATCGTTGACAATGATCAGGATGTGCCTATGCAGTTCACTATCGTTTGGGGTTGCGACGACATCTTTGGCGTTAAAGGTCTTGCCTTCTCAGGCTTCGCTGATTTCTGGTGGGAGAAATGGACCTGGGGTGTTAAAGAAAATGGTGATCCTGATGTAACAAATGTTGTTTTCATCAGCGAGCCACAGATTTGGTACAACATCGGTCAATTCTTCAACTGTCCGAATTTGAATATCGGCGGTGAAGTTGAGTTTGCATACAACTTCGCAGGTGCATGGCGTCCTGTCTTTGGCGACAACAAAGGACTCACAATTGCTCCAGCATGCGGTCTTAAATGGAACTTCTAACTTCAAACTAAAAGAAAATGTTACAGAAACTTTTCGGATTTGATCCTAAGACGATGAGTGTTAGGACCGAGATCTTGGCTGGCGTCACCACGTTTTTGACGATGGCATATATCTTGGCTGTAAACCCGGGCATCTTCAGTGTCTTGGCAGGCGGTGACAACCCGATGCCTACTGACGCTGTGTTTACAGCTACTGCTGGCGCTGCTATCATCGGCACCCTCGTGATGGCATTCTACGCCAAGAAACCTTTTGGTCTGGCTCCAGGAATGGGACTGAACGCCTTTTTCGTGTTCACCGTGTGTCTCGGCATGGGTTACAGCTGGCAGTTTGCACTCACAGCTATCCTTCTCGAAGGCATCATCTTCATCTTGCTGACAATAACCAACGTGCGTGAAGCTATCGTCAACACCATCCCTGCTAACCTAAAGAGGGCTATGGGTGCTGGCATCGGACTGTTTATAGCCTTCATCGGTTTACGCAACGCAGGCATCATCGTCGACAACCCATCGACCACTGTTGCTGTCGGCGACCTCGGTTCGACGACCTCGATACTCACCATCATAGGATTTTTCATCACAGGTGTGCTCGTCATCCTTAAGGTGCGCGGCGGCCTGCTCATCGGCATCCTCGCCACCACTGTCATCGGCATCCCGATGGGTGTCACTCAGTACAACGGCGTAATGTCGCATGTGCCTTCAGTAGCTCCTATCTTCTGCCAGTTCGAGTGGGGACATATCCTCTCTTGGGATATGCTCATCGTGGTGTTCACCTTCCTTTTCTTCGATATGTTCGACACCATCGGCACCGTTGTCGGCGTCTCGGTGAAGTGCGGAATGGTTGATAAAGACGGTAAAGTTGAGGGTGTGAGTAAGATCTTGATGGCCGATGCTATCGCCACCACCGCTGGTGCATGCCTTGGTGCTTCAACCACAACGACGTACGTCGAGAGTGCATCTGGTGTTGCCGAAGGTGGCCGTTCAGGTCTCACAGCCTTCATCATCGCCGTATGCTTCATCCTCGCCACATATTTCTCACCGTTGTTCCTCGCCATCCCTAACGCCGCTACAGGTCCGGTCCTCGTAATAGTCGGCGTCATGATGGCTGCACCGCTGAGAGAGATTGACTGGGAAGACTATTCCGAGGCCATCCCAGCATTCCTCACCGCTTTGTTCATGCCTTTGGCATACAGCATCTCGGACGGAATCATGCTCGGCGTGATTGCATACGTAGCATTGAACGCCATCAGCGGCATCTTCAAAAGAGAATACATCAAGAAAATAAGCGTCACGATGTGGATCATCGCGATAATCTTTGTCTTGAGATATATTTTCATCTAAATTTTTAAAAAAATCATAATTAAAGACGTCATTATTTGGCGTCTTTTTTTTATCTTTGCGAGTTAAATAGAATGTTTATGGAAATTACAGAAAAAGATAGAGAGTTTATGCGCGAAGCCATTCGCTTGGCTGATGAGAGTGTACAACATGGCGGAGGTCCTTTCGGCGCTGTCATCGTGAAAGACGGCGAGATCATCGCAGGCAACTCCAACTCCGTGACCCTCGACAACGACCCGACGGCGCATGCCGAAGTCAACACCATCCGCAGAGCTTGCCATAAACTCGGCACCTTCGACCTCAGCGGATGCACCATCTACACCTCGTGCGAGCCTTGTCCGATGTGCCTCGGAGCCATCTACTGGGCACGCATCAGCAAGATTTTCTACGGAAACAACCGCAAAGACGCACGCGACATCGACTTCGCCGACGACTTCATTTACGAGGAGCTAGACCGCCCTATCGAGAAACGCACCGTCCCATTGATTCCACTGCTTCGCGACGAGGCATTGCGCTCATTCCGCATGTGGTCAGCAAAGACCGATAAAATCGAATATTAAATCAAAAATAATAATACTATGTTCACAAAAGAGTTTTATGTAAATCACAGAGCAGCACTCAAAAAGCTGATGAATAAAGGCATCGCGGTGTTCGTCGCCAACGACGAGGCATCGATGAACTACCCTGACAATACCTACCATTACCGTCAAGACAGCAACTTCGCATATTTCTTCGGATTGAACCATCCTGATTTGGTCGGCGTCATCGACTTCGAGTCAGGCGAGGAGATCCTCTTCGGCCAGGAAGTCACCATCGACGACGTGATCTGGTGCGGTCCACTGCCATCGTTACCTGAGCAAGGCGAGATGATAGGCATCAAAGACTGCCGCGACATCAACCGTTTCCCGGAATACATCCGCGAGCAGATGGAGAAAGGCCGCATGATTCACCTCACCCCTACCTATCGTGGCGACCAGACCATCAAAATCGCTAACTTCATGGATATCAACGTTCATGAGGTGCCAAACTACGTGAGCCAGCTTTTGATTGAAGCTATTGTCAGCTTGCGCGAAATAAAGAGCGACATCGAGATCAAAGAGATGGAATATGCAGCAGATACTGCCTATTACATGCACACCACAGCTATGAAGATGTGTAAACCAGGTGTCATCGAGCAGGAGATTAGCGGCACCATCGAAGGCATCGCCATCGCAAGAGGCGGCGTGGTTTCATTCCCTAACATCGTGAGCATGGACGGCCAGACACTGCACAACCACAACCACGGCAACGTCCTCAAAGAAGGCCGCATGATGGTTTGCGACTGCGGAGCCGAGACAGGCAACTATCTGGACAGCGACTTCACACGTACCACACCTGTCGGCGGCAAGTTCAACTCACGCCAGCGCGACGTGTATGAAATCGTTTTAAAGGCTAACATGGAAGTGGCTAAACAGACCAAGCCAGGCATGCGTTACATGGAGATGCACAAGCTTGCAGCCCGCACGCTCATCGAAGGCTTGAAAGGCATAGGCCTGATGAAAGGCAACGTCGACGACGCTTTGGCAGCCGGCGCACACTATCTGTTCCAGCCTCACGGCCTCGGCC
>JAFYNO010000047.1 GCA_017549705.1 Bacteroidales bacterium
CCAGTTCAAATTGACAGGCAAAAAACCGTTTTGCAACGCCAAAATGCAGAACACAGCTTCGATTGAGCCAGAGGCACTTGTGGTATGTCCGGTAAACGGTTTCGTTGACGACATCGGAGGTACATTCTCGCCGAAAAGCCGCTTCACAGCTTGACTTTCGCTCAAGTCGTTATTTGGCGTTCCGGTGCCGTGTGCGTTGATGTAATCGATTTTATCTGGCTGAATGTCAGCGAGTTCCAATGCCTCTTTCATCGCTCTGAAAGCTCCTTCGCCATCAGGTGACGATGCCGTCTGATGAAAGGCGTCGCAGGCATTGCCGTAGCCTGAAAGTATGGCTTGCGCCTTTACTCCGCGCTTTTTAGCACTCTCTTCCGATTCCAAAACGAGATACGCAGCACCTTCGCCGAGATTCAATCCTGCTCTGGTGGCGTCAAAAGGACGGCACCATTGAGTATCCAAAATCATCAGCGAGTTGAAGCCGTTGAGATGGAATTTGGTGATGCATTCGCTGCCACCAACGACAACGATATCAGCCTCGCCGCAACGTATCATGTTGGCTCCCAATATGATAGCGTTTGCCGCCGACGAACATGCTGTCGACAAAGTGGTGATGAAAGCGAACTTGCCAAAGTGCTCGGCGGTCATCTCGGAGCAGCTTCCGCAGTCGTGAACAGCTATGTATTCCTTGTGGTTATTGTTGTTGACGTAGTCGAGGTAAAACTGCTCGCTCATGTCCATGCCGCCAACTGTCGTGCCCGAGATAAAACCGATGTTAGGAATCATCTCCGGCGTTATTTTTGCCTCTTTCAGAGCCTCGTCGAGAGCTATCATTCCCATCAAAGCGGTGCGAGTGGTGATTGCGTTGTCGCTGATATTCATCAGCTTACGCATCTCATCATTGCTCATCTTGACCTCGCCGACAGGGAACTCCTTGTGGTCCGTCTTGAGATAGACAAGTTCGCCCACGCCACTGCGATTGTGCAGCAAGGCGTCCAACGTTTCAGCCTTGTTGTTTCCAATCGCCGAGACGACGCCACAACCCGTTATCAGAATGGGATTCGTCATTTATTTTGTTCTGTTTTTTGCGATGAAATCTGCCATCACAGCCACCGACTTGAAGATCTCCTTGCCTTGTGTCGGGTCTTTTAACTTGATGCCGTAATTTTTCTCCATCATCACGATAAGTTCAAGAGCGTCAATGCTGTCGAGGCCAAGGCCTTCACCAAATAATGATGCGTTCTCGTCGATGTCTTCAGGTTTCATGTCTTCGAGGTTCAAAGCCTCGATAATCTGCTGTTTCAGTGTGTAAATCAATTCGTCCATAATTGTATTTTAATTTAAATTTATTTTTCCATTAAAAAAATCTTTGCTTCAAAATGTTCCTCGTCGCTGCATTCTAACCAACCGCCGATAATGCTTTTAGTGATCGGATCTTGAAACGCGTTTTTGAGGTTTTTCATGATAATCTGCTCGTCATAATCGTCGATCACCATGAATGATGTTTCGCCGAAATACTTGTTGCGTATGGCGATTTCGCCGGTTACAATGTTCGGTAGGGTGTAAACGAACGCTGCCGGGCTAGGGAAGAAGTGCTCTGAATCTTGTATCGTCGACTGATAATGCGTATCAGCCTGCAAAGAGGCGCTTCTGTTGAAGAAGATAACGGCACGGTCTTCACGAGGTTTAAAATCTCTGTTTCCTTCAATATTTAAAAGGAGTTCCGAAGCTATGAATCCTAATTTGCTCAAGGTGTCCATTTTGAAAAACTTCGGATAATCTCCTATATGATTGCGATATAATTCGGTTAATAATGCAGAGCCTGTTTCGTTGTGCATCAATGGATTACCATCGACAAGCACGTGCTCGGGAGTTATTATGACGCTGTGTCTCATCATTGCAGACCTCCTTTCGCCATTAGCAGTGCCGCGTTGCAGCCGCCGAAACCCGATAAAAGCTTGATGAAAGCGCGTTTTTCGGTTGCTCTGTTTTGATTTGAGACATCAAGATGATGTGTCACGCCTAATGTCTCGAATCCTCTGGTTCCCAATATGTTATGGTCATCGACAGCCTGCATCGAAATGATGGTTTCGAGCACGCCTGCCGCTCCCATCGTATGACCGTAATAACCTTTCAGCGAGTTGACGGGAACGCCTGCCAAACCTGCTCTTTCGATGGCTATTGACTCCATCTCGTCGTTGTATGGTGTAGCAGTTCCATGTGCGTTGATAAAGGCGATTTTCTCTGGCTCGAGGTCGCCTAAAGCGACTCTCAAAGCTCTGAAACTGCCTTCTCCAACTCGCGATGGCCCCGAGATGTGGTTTGCGTCGTTTCTTATTGCACCACGACATGCAACCCATTCATTATCATTGACTTTATCTTTCTTTGTATAAATAATTGTTGCAGCAGCATCGCCAAGATTTAGTCCGCAACGGTTTGCATCGAAAGGCTTGCATTCATCAGGTGACAATGCCTTAAACGATTGAAAACCAGACACAATGAATGCCGACTGCACATCAACTCCGCAAACTATGACGTAGTCGTATTCGCCGCTTTCGAGGTAACGCATAGCTTCAATCTGCGCGCAAACACCTGAAATACAAGCATTTGATACCACAATAGGCTCGTTTGGATTGCCAAAATGTTTGGTCACCTCTCTTGCCATCATTCCAAGGCGAACTCTATCTTGCGGAAAACCTGTTTCACGTTTATCGAGCAAGAAAACATTGCCTTTGGTTGTGGAAATAATGAACAGCACTTTCGACGACTTGACATCAATATCTGTATTCTCTAAAGCCTTTGATATTGAAGCGATTACGATTGTTTCGTCAATGGTATATTTTTCGTTATTGTAAGTATTTCTGTCAAGCAATGATGCCACGAAAGGCTCTGGTAAGCCCCACAGCCCGTCGTATTTGCGCAACGCCGATTTGCCTGACTTCACCGCTGAGTAGTTTTCCTCCGAGGTGCTGCCGAGTGGCGAGATGATGTTATGTGCTACACAGACTATCATTGCTAATCCTTTGATTCTTTGTCGGTTAACGCTATCTTCATGCTGGCGTGGACTATTTCTTCATCGTCGATTCTTACCACAGCATCGACCAAAGTCATCTGCATGACTTCGCTGATCAATTCTATCGTTGTCACTAATTTTTCTCCTAATTTCGGAGTCCTGACAATGTCGAGGTTGCTAATCGCTCCGATGACGCCGATTTTCACCGTGCCGCCGGCATTCAGGTTGAGATAACCGATTCTCGCAGCGCAAGTCTGAGCGATGTTTTCTATCAATCCTGATGATGTAAGTCGTTCATCTTCAACGAAAATGTTGTCCTCGCGAATGGTCAACTCGGTCACGGCGAACACCTCGTCGCACGACACCAACCTGTCGATCATCACGAAAGGCGGGCGCTGCGGCAGCAGCTCGTTTAGCGTTATTTCCTCGATTTTTCTCATTGTTTCCAAAAATCAAAATAGTTGAACCATTGCGTCGGATATCTCTTCACGATTTCTTCGAGATTATCGGCAAAATCCTGCGCATTCTTAATTCCGCGGACGAATGCGTAATATGTCTTATAACTCTCCTTCATCACGAAGACTGCCAGCATTGGCACATTTTTCTTTGACGCTAAGGCGAAAGCACCCATCGGGAATCTTGCTTTTTCACCAAAAAACTGACATTCAACAGCTTTCTGTGAACCGAAGATTCTGTCGGCTGGCATGCTAACGATCTCGCCGTTGTCGATGGCGTTGTTTAGCAAAAATAGATGCGACATGTCTTCTTTCACTGGAATCATGCTCATGTTGTTTTGCGAAAGCATCTTTTGGCGGTTTTCCATCACCGTGGCAGTCTCACCGGCATACACTAAAGCATTGAATCTCTTTGATTTAGGCTTCAGCGAATAACCTGCAATCTCATAGTTTCCAACATGACTGCTCAAATTTACGAATCCTTCAGGATGAGTCTCCAGTTCATCCATAAGTTCTTGACCTTCAGTGATGAAGCGATATTTTTTGCCTGCATACACACCGAATCTGTCGAGAATTATCTGGCCGAAACGGAAATGGTTGGCATAGACCTTCCAAAACGATTTCCATCTGCCATAATTCATCCTTTCGCGGAAGAAACGATACATCGCATTGTAGCCTCTTCTATTGAAAATCATATAGAAAGGCACCACCAGCGCCATCACGCCGTATGGTAACCACAATGGCACCACGCGGAACATGGCGATGAGCGATCGCTGCATCCACGGCTGTCCGTCAGTCTTGCCCGACCATTCGTTATGTTGCAGTGCGTCGGCCATCCTTTAGGCGGTCTTCTTCTCGATGTAATCGCAGAACTGACTGAATGTCTTGACGTTAGCCATCTCTTCGGTCTTGATCTTAAAACCGAATTTACGCTCGACGATTACCACGATGTCAACGAAATCGAGGCTGTCGACGCCGATGTCTTCCTTCAGACGTGCCTCTGGAGTGATTTTTGCCTCATCAAGTTCAAGGTCCTCAACCATGAACTCTTTAACTTTTGCTTCAATTTCTTCTCTTTTCATATCTTTTTTAACTGATTAACTGACTAACTTTAAACTTAAAAACTACTCTGAACTCTACACTCTAAACTCTACACTTTTTTGCAGACCATAATACTGTGACCATGCCCCAATCCATCGTGAATCGTTTCCACTTCAAGTCCTGCCTTTTTAACAAGTCTTTCCATATCGTCTGAATGGTACATCTTGCTGTTTCCATTAGCTAATGCTGTGAAATACAACGATGTCATCGTTAGAGCGAAAGCTGCGGCAGGGTAGTTCTGGCGGTCCCAGAACGTCTCCATGATACACAAACGGCTGTCCTTATCCATGATTTTCGCGGCTCTTGAAACGATGCTCAGAATCTCGTCTTCGCCAAAACAGTCAAGGAACTGGCTCATCCAGATGATGTCGTAATGTTTGTTTGTCGGGAACTGCTGGGCTTTGTCCAACAGGTTGATTCCGTAGCCGTCGATGCGCTCGAAGCCTTTCTTGCCTTTGGTGAAACTCTTCATCATCTCGAGCTGCTGCGGCAGATCCATGATGGTTACGTTGACGTTCTCGTCGAAATCGACGCAACGAAGTGCCCAGCGACCTGTGTTCCCGCCCACGTCGAGCAAGGTCTTCGGCTTGTTGCTGAACACAATCTGCAATGCCTGATCGAAAGAGTGGTCTGAATAGAAATGGTCGAAACCGAACCAGCTTTTCTGTACGTCGGAGGGCAGCTGTGACAAACCTTCGTAAATAGTCGGCCAGTCGCCAAAATGCTCCAAACCTACAGGTTTTCCTTCTTTCAGAGCCTCTTCGAGCTTAAACCAGCCTTCGTAATTTACATCGTGATTAAAGTCGATGTTCACGCGGATGGCAGGGTCGGTGAGGAGGAAAAATCCCGTTTTCGACATAGTGAAACGGTCAGTTTCTTTGTCCAAAATCACCAATCCGATGCAGAGCGATCCTTCCATCAAAACCTTAACGGCGTAATCGGAAAGTCCGGTTTTTGCTGCTATCTCAGCCATCGTCATGCCTTTGTCGCTGTCGCGAAGCATATCGAGGATACCGAACTTAATCATCAATCTTCCGACTTGGAAAATTATCGGACCGAAGGCGATGAAATACGCCATCTCCTGGGCTTCGCCAGCGCGTTTATGCTCTTTCGTATATGCCTTCTCAAGGCCTGGAAACAATTTCATTTTTAATGTATTTTCTTGATTATCAATGCACTATTCGTTCCACCAAAACCAAATGAGTTGGAAAGAATAGTTTCTAATTCTTTGTTTGTCGTCTTGTTGATGATGTTCAAACCTTCAGAATATTCGTCAGGATGCTCGAAGTTGATGTTCGGGGCGATGAATTTGCCTTGCATCATGAGGATGGAATAGACAATCTCGCTTGCGCCTGCCATCCAGCATTCGTGGCCAGTCATTGATTTCGTTGAAGAAATCGGGGTTTGAGTAGGACCGAAGAGTCGTTTCAATGCCATTGCCTCGAACATGTCGCCTTGCGGTGTCGAGGTGGCGTGAGCGTTGACGTAGTCGATGTCTTCAGCTGTGACTCCGGCTTCTTTCATGGCGCGTGACATGGCGCGGAAACAGCCGTCTTCGCTTGGTTGTGAGATGTGGCTTTCGCCGTTTGATGAGAATCCGTAGCCGCAGACTTCCGCCAAAATCGTTGCTCCGCGTGCGACTGCATGGTCGTAGTCTTCGAGCACCAATGCAGCTGCACCGCCGCTTGGCACTAGTCCGTCGCGGTCACGGTCGAATGGGCGAGAGGCTTTGGTAGGCTCGTCGACTCTTGTTGAGAACGCGCTGATGCCGTCGAAGCTGCCCATCGAGAGGTAGTTCGTCTCCTGAGCGCCGCCGCAAAGTACCATGTCTTGCAAGCCGTTACGAATCAACAAAGCACCTAAACCTATTGAGTGTGAGCCACTTGCACAGGCGGCGCTGATAGTCATGTTGATGCCTTTGAGGTGGAAGATGGTCGAGAGGTTCATCGTCACGGTGGAGTTCATCGACTGGAAAATTGCCGACGAACCGATCAATGTGGTGTCTTTCTTTTCCAGAGCGATCTCATGCGACTCGATGACTGCTTTTGCCGATGAGTCGTTGCCGAAAAGCACGCCTATCTCGTTGTTTAGCAGATATTCTTCGGTGATTTTTGCCTGCTCGAATGCTTCAAGTGTTGCCATGTAAGCGTATTCGCCTTCCTCGGCGAGATACATGCGGAGCTTGCGGTCGAGCTTGCCTTTCAGCTGAGGCTTCTCTACGATGCCTGTCAACGGCGAGCGATAACCGTATTCGATGCGTTGCGGGTCGATGCCGATGCCCGACTTGCCTTCGCGCAGCGCCATGCTGACTTCTTCCTTATTTTTTCCCAGACATGACCAGATGCCCATGCCGGTGATGACTACTCTTCTTGCCATAAATCTTTGCGAATTAAGTGTATAATCCTCCGTTGATGGAGATTGCCTGACCTGTGATATACGCTGCCTCGTCGGAAGCTAAGAACGACACCAAACTTGCCACTTCCTCAGGTTTTCCGAAGCGTCCCATCGGGATGAGTTTCTTCAGCTCGTCTTCGTTGAGTTCCTTGGTCATGTCTGTTGCGATGAAGCCCGGAGCAATGGCGTTGACGGTTACTTTCCGCGCTGCCACTTCCTGTGCCAATGCTTTCGTCGCTCCGATGAGCGCTGCCTTCGCGGCGGAGTAGTTTGTCTGTCCCGGAAGCCCTTTGATTCCTGACAACGACGCCATGTTGATGATACGTCCGTTGCGGTGCATCATCATGTCTTTCAACAGACGGCGTGTGATGTAAAAGAATCCGTTCAAGGTTGTGTCGAGCACCTTGTTCCATTCCTCATCCTGCATGAAAATCATGAGGTTATCTTTGCGGATGCCGGCGTTGTTGACCAAAACGGAGATGTAATCGTCAGGATGCGCGGCTTGCCATGCCTCGAGAGCCGTTTCAATCGCCTTAGGGTCCGAAACATCAAAAGGCATGAGCTCGCCAAAGCCGCCCGCGTCCTGCACTTGCTTCAGCGTGTCTTCAGCAGCCTCCTTGTTCGACTGATAGTTGATAATCACCGCAAAGCCGTCTTTGACGAGCCGCAAGGCTGCCGCCTTGCCCAAGCCGCGTGAAGCACCGGTGATGAGAGCGTATTTCATTATTTTAGATTCAATTTATTGATTTTCAAATAGTTTTCCACGTTTGCAATGTCCTTGTAGAACGGCGTATCTTCGATGAAGAGCGGCACCATCTCGCGGATCTTGTCGTAAACCTTACGTGAAGTAGGGGCGAGCTTGTTGGCAATCTTCAGGCAGTCGGTGGCCTGAGCCAGTGCGATATACTGAATAGCCATCACCTGGAAGCAGTTTTCAACCACTTGCTTGCAGATCAAAGCGGTGTTGGTACCCATGCTCACGATGTCTTGGTTGTCGTTGTTGTTAGGGATGCTGTGCACATAGTTTGGCATCGCAAGTGTCTGACACTCAGCGGTTGTCGAGGTGGCGGTGAACTGACAAGCCTGCATTCCGTAGTTCAGGCCGAGCGTTCCGAGGTTGAGGAACGGAGGTAAAATACCGTTAATTCTATCATGGAACAGGTAGTTGAGCTGTCGTTCCGCCGTCATGCAGAGGCGCACAAGCGCAATCTTGACCTTGTCTTCCTCCAGCGATATGTAGTCGCCGTGGAAGTTTCCGCCATGATAAACG
>JAFYNO010000003.1 GCA_017549705.1 Bacteroidales bacterium
CTTATTATTATTTTTTTAAAAGATGGAGAAACGCGAACTTTCAAAAGATGAAATCATTGGATTGATTGCGGAATTTAAATCTGAAGTAAGAAAAAATCTCGCTAAAATTGACTTTTTTAATGAGAAAATCGAAGAACTCACAAAACTTTTAGGTGAGGCTCCTGAAAAAACTCGTAAGCCTTATCCGTTATCGAAGTGGGATAATGTCGTCCTTGATGTTATAAGAGAGAACGGTAAGCCTACCACAAGCAAGGAAATTTATGACAAAGCCATGGCCAAAGCCGTTGCTATGGGCATCGCGATGGACGAAAATAAAATGAAATCAAAAATCAATCAGTGCCTCGTAAAACTCTCAGGTCGTCGCACCGATTTGAAGAAAATTAAATACGGCGGTAGAGGGTTTGCCTACAGCCTATAACCCTTCTTTTTTCATCTGGTTCAGCTGCATCCTGATGCGGCTCGCCATGACATCAATGGCGACTTGGTTGCTGCCGCCTTGCGGGATGATGATGTCGGCCAAACGTTTGGTCGGCTCGATGAACTGGTTGTGCATCGGCTTGACGAATGTCTCGTAGTGGCGTAACACGTCGGATACGGTTCTGCCGCGTTCCTCGATGTCGCGCTTGATGATGCGCATCAGGCGGTCGTCGCCATCGGTATCGACAAAGATCTTGATATCCAAGCGTTTCACCAGCTCAGGGCATGTCATGATGAGGATGCCTTCCACAATGACGACTTCTGTCGGCTTCACCGGGATCACTTCCTCTGAACGGGCGCATGTGACGTAGGTGTAGATTGGCATCGGGATGGTCTTGCCTTCCTTCAGCATGTCGAGATGCTTCACCAACAGATCCCATTCGATGGCGTCCGGATGGTCGAAGTTGATTTCTTTCTTCGCCTCTGGCGACAGGCTGCCGTTGTCCCAATAATATGCGTCTTGCGATACCACGCTGATTGAGTCCTCAGGAAGCGCCTCAATCAATTTCTTGACCACTGTTGTCTTGCCGGACCCTGAGCCGCCGGCGATACCGATTAATAACATTTTAGTCTTTAGTTTTTAGTCGTTAGTCTTTAGTACTAATAACTAGCGACTAAAGACTAACGACTAGTGACTTAATTAGATTCCAATGAAACTCATGAGGATACCAGCTGCCACTGCCGAACCGATAACACCTGCAACGTTTGGTGCCATGGCGTGCATGAGGAGGTGGTTCGATGGGTCGTATTTCTGACCTTCGACCTCGGAGACACGGGCTGCGTCAGGCACTGCCGACACGCCAGCGTTACCGATGAGAGGGTTGATCTTGTTGCCTTCCTTGCAGAAGATGTTCATCAACTTGGCACCGCATACGCCGCCGAATGTTGCTACAGCGAACGAGCAGGCACCCAAAGCGAAGATGATGAGTGAGTCGGTTGTGAGGAACACGTCAGCCTGTGTTGAAGCACCGACGGTGAGACCCAACAGGATTGTCACGATGTCGATGAGCGGGTTGGCCGCTGTGTTGGCGAGACGTTTTGTCACACCGCTCTCTTTCAACAGGTTACCAAAGAACAGCATACCGAGCAACGGAAGTGCTGAAGGGCTGATAAAAGTGGTGAGCAACAAACCGATGATAGGGAAGACGACCTTCTCTGTCTTGCCGACCATACGAGGCTCTCTCATCTTGATGAGACGTTCTTCCTTGTTGGTGAGCAAACGCATGATAGGCGGCTGGATAACAGGCACCAAGGCCATGTAAGAATATGCCGCGATAGCGATTGCACCGAGGAGGTGTGGAGCCATCTTTGTCGAGATGAAGATAGCGGTAGGACCGTCAGCGCCACCGATGATACCGATAGCTGCTGCCTCGTGTGGGTCGAAGCCCAAAGCACGGGCGCTGATGAAGGTGATGAACACGCCGAGCTGAGCGGCTGCACCAAGAATCATCAAACGTGGCTGTGAGATCAGTGATGAGAAGTCGGTCATAGCACCGATGCCCAAGAAGATCAATGGAGGATAGATACCCTGACGGACGCCGAAGTACAAGTAATTCAACACTGAGCCTTTCTGATAGACACCAGTCTGGATGTTCATGTTAAACACCTGCTGGATGAGGCCGTCGAAGAACTTGGCTGTGTTAGGTGCTGTAGGATCCATGCCTGCTGGCAGGAACGCTGAGAGCTGCTCAGGAGTCATATTGTGGAAGTGCTCGAGAGCCTGTGCGCAGTTCATCTCGCCTTGTCCGGCAAAGAGTCCCACAAAGAATTTCTGTGCTTCTGTCAGGTCAAAAGTGAGGTTGCCTTGAATCTCAATCTTTGAGAGGGCTGCCAAAGCGCCTTGAAGATCAAAGGTATACGAGTCTTGGATGAACGGGATGTTACCCACTATGATACCCACTCCGATAGGGATGAGCAGCATAGGCTCGAAGTCGTATTTGACAGCGAGGAAGATGAACACGAAGGCTACCAGAATCATGATGAGGTTGCCTCGTGTGCAGTTGCGGAAACCGGTAAACTGCCAGAACGAATACATACCGCTGCCGATGGCTTCGCCTGCCGACAATGACTGTTCGGCTTGGTCAGCTGCCTGGCTGCACTCTGCTGTCACGTTCTGTGATGCGCTGAAGACGTGTTCAGCCATCGCTGGGCTTGATGTCATGATGCCGTGAAGCACGAGCAAGATGGCCACCAACGCGAAGATGAGCAGAGCTTTCTTTTTAACGTTGAGTTTCTTCTTCATAATTAGCCAATTACAAATAAAACAGCGCCTTGCAGAATGTTGTCGCCCACTCTGACTTTAATTTCCTTGATTGTTCCGTCAACTTCAGCGAGGAAGTTGTTTTCCATCTTCATGGCTTCGTACATCATGAGTTTGTCGCCGC
>JAFYNO010000048.1 GCA_017549705.1 Bacteroidales bacterium
CGGCGTCATCGACACCCGCGACCTGATATATTTTCTCAGCGTGATTGTGTTATTCTTAAGCCTGACAAAACTCACTTTGTCGAGCAGAAAATGGTAGGAGGCGGCGATGGAAAACAAGAGAAAAAATATCAAACGCAACGAAATCACATCTTTGGTTATCACATTGATAATCATTGTGTTGATAAACATTATAGGCTCGTTTGTCTACACCCGTCTCGACCTCACTTCCGAGAAACGCTACACCATCTCCAACACCTCGAGAGACATCTTGAAGAACCTCGACGACTACGTCTTCTTCCGTGTTTATCTTGAAGGCGAGTTCCCGGCAGGCTTCAAAAAGCTCCGCAAGGAGACGAAAGAGATGCTCGACGAGTTCCGAGCCTACAGCAAATTCATTGACTATGAATTCATTAACCCGTCGGAAAGCAACGACCCTGTAGAACGTCAGGAGACGTATAAGATCCTTTATCAAAGCGGCTTGAATTATTACACCGAGACGGTTCAGACCAACACCGGATTGCAGCAAATCATGATTTGGCCAGGCATCATCCTGAGTTACCGCGAGAACGAACTGCCTATCGACCTCCTTTCGGGACAGTCGGGACAAAGTCAGGAGGCCGTGCTAAACAACTCGGCTCAAGATCTTGAATACAAGCTCATCAGCGCGATAAAAGAAATTTCTACGAAGAACAGGGCTACCGTGGCATTCGTCGACGGTCACGGCGAGCTCAGCGACCTCGAGGTTTACGACATCGCCAACGCCATCTCGAAGAAATACTTCATCAAACGCACCACGCTCAACGAACAAATTAACTCGTTGATGAAGAGAGACTTCGACCGCGACAGCAACATCGTCATCAAGCCTTCTTACGATGCTATCATCATCGCGAAACCTACCATCCCGTTCTCCGAAAAAGACAAGTTCATTATCGACCAGTACATCATGTACGGCGGCAAGGTGATGTGGCTCCTCGATCCTGTCAGCGCCTCGATGGACAGCCTGCAGAACGCCGAATCCACCATGGGACTGGCGCTCAACCTAAACCTCGACGACCAGCTCTTCAAATACGGACTGCGCATGAACAAGAACCTGCTTCTCTCCTATCCGTGCGCACAAATCGGACTCGTCACCGGACAAGGCAACAACATGCAGAGCATACTCCTGCCTTGGTATTATTTCCCGCTGCTCAGTCCGGCATCGGAACATCCTATCGTGAGAAACCTCGAAGCGGTGAAGGCAGACTTCGTAAGCTCTTTGGAGCCAACGACATCAGCACCTGAGATTCAGAAGATACCGCTTCTGAAGACATCTGATTACACCAAGGTGTCGAGCGCGCCAGTTTACATCTCGCTGGATATCTTGAACCAGCGCCCGAGCGCAAGCATGTTTCCACAAAAAGGCATCATGACGGCATATCTCCTCAACGGAGTGTTCCATTCGCTTTACGAGAACCGCATGCCTGTCGAGATAACAAACTCGTCGGAGATAGGTTTCAAGACAGAGAGCGCCAACACCTCCATGATCGTCATCGCCGACGGTGACATCATCCGCAACCAGCTGGCGCAACTCGACTACGCCAAGAAAAACAACAAACGCGTCGGCTCACCGCTGCCGTTGGGCTACGACCAATACACCAACAACACCTACGGCAACAAGCAGTTTATTGAAAACGCCATCTCTTATCTCCTCGAGGGCGACGGCCTCATCAATATCCGTTCGCGAGAGCTTAAGATACGGCTTCTCGACATGAATAAAGTCAACGACAACCCGACGCTGTGGCAGGTCGTCAACGTGATTTTGCCAAGCGCCATCATGATAATTTTAGGAATAGTTCTCGCTATTTTAAGAAAGAAAAAATTTACAAGATGAAAAAAAATAACACCATCGCAATAGTGATTGCTCTCGTGCTTCTCGTCATCGCGGGCATCCTCATCGGAAACAACAGCTATCTCAGCACTTTGAACGACGAGGCGTCGGATTTCACCGTCTACGACACCGCCAGCATCACCAAGCTGTTCCTTGCCGACAAAAGTGGCAACCAGGTGCTTCTGCGCCGCACCGACAGCTGTTGGATCGTCAACGACGAGTTTCCGGCGTCACAAAAGATGATTAACAAGATTCTCTACACATTAAACCGCATGAGAATCAAGATGCCTGTATCGAACAAGAAAAGCGATGGTATCATCACCCGTATGTCGAGCACCAACACCAAGGTGGAGATCTACCAGATGATGCCGCGCATCAACCTCTTCAACAAGGTAAAACTATTCTATCACGAGAAATGCAGCAAGGTGTTTTATATTGGCAACGTTACGCGCGACAACATGGGCACCTACGTCCTGAAAGAAGGCTCCGACAAAGTCTTCATTGCTCATCTCAACGGTTTGAGAGGCTTCATCAGCTCACGTTTTACCGCCAACCCTACCGACTGGCGCGATCATCTAATCTTCAACGAACAGCTAGGAAACATTAAGTCGCTGAAACTTGAGATCTACAACGACCCGGATAATGGCTTCATCATCAATGAAAACGGGCGCTACCAGTATACCATGAGCCGTCTCAACGGACAGCCTGTGGAGTTCGACACTTTGAGAGTTCTGAACCTCATGTCGTCGTTCAACAACGTGCGTTTTGAGGCGTTCCTCGACGATATCAAGCCGGAGAGACGCGATTCTATCATCAACTCGCCTTTTCAACAACGCCTGACACTCACCACCAAAGACGGCAAAAGCGTCAGCGTCACCACATATAACATGCGCGCCAACGCTGATATGTACGACTATTCTGAAGAAGATATCAACAATTTCGACGATATGATTAAGGATCCTGACCACAAATACGCGCTCCTCAGCGAAGGCAACGAGTTCGTGCTCATTCAGGATTTTGTGTTCGGAAAATTGTTAAAACCGGCCGACTTTTACAGCAGAGATTATCACGAGGAAGTTCCGCAGATTTATTATCAGGAACTTGAAACTATAGAAAGTTATTAGTACTAATAATTTGATTCTACAAACTCCCAGTTAATTATTGCCCAGAACTCGTTCACGTAGTTGGCACGAAGGTTCTGGTAATCCAGATAGTATGCGTGCTCCCACACGTCGCACACCAACAGCGGCTTCAGGCCTTCTGTCAGAGGCGTCTGTGCGTTTGAAGTCTGCACTATCGAGAGCTTTCCGTCTTTGTCGGCAACAAGCCAAGCCCATCCTGAGCCAAACAACGTCACGCAAGCATTGATAAACTTCTCTTTAAAAGCGTCGAAGCTTCCGAAGTCACGCACTATGGCTTCCATGAGTTTGCCTTCCGGAGCAGCTTTTTTCGGATTCGGCGTCATGCAGTTCCAGTAAAAAGTGTGGTTCCACACCTGAGCAGCGTTGTTGAACATGCCTCCCTGCGTAGTCTTCACTATCTCTTCAAGCGTTTTGTTCTCAAACGGAGTGCCAACGATGAGTTTGTTCAAGTTGTTCACATAGGCGTTGTGATGCTTGCCATAGTGAAATTCTAATGTCTTTTGCGAGATATGCGGCGCTAGTGCGTCCAAAGCATACGGTAATTTCGGTAATTCAATCATAATTCTTTATTTTAAGTTTTTACCAATTTCGAGACCGAGATTATAAAGCTTTTCAATGTCTTCCTCTCTAATCGGCGCTCCCTTCACCTCGACAGGCTCGCCAACGATGTTCCACTTGCATGCTTCAGCGTTTTCTTTCAATGTCTTGAGACCGCCTCCGCTCCACGATGCGCCGCCAAACAGACCGAACACCTTGTTCTGTGGCTTGTACTCGGCCAACTCGTGAAGCAGTCCTGTCATGTTAGGGAAGATGCTGCCGTAGTGCGAGCAGGCTCCTAAAATAACGCCTTTGTATTTCCAGATGTCGCTGAAAATGAACGACGTCTCCGTCTTCGACACGTCGTACACCTTGATCTCTTTGACGCCGGCGTCTGCCACGCCTCTTGCCACTATATCAGCCATTCTGCCGGTGTTGCCGTACATCGAGCCATACACGATAACCACGCCTTCTTTGGCCTGCTGCAAACTCCATGCAGTGTAACGCTCAACGACCCATTGAAGGTTGCTTCTCCAAATCAATCCATGCGATGGAGCAATCATCTTGATGTCGAGGGTGCCTACTTTCTGGATAGTCTTCAGCGCCATCATCGCTACCTTTCCGACGATGTTGGCATAGTAACGGCGCATGTCGTCCTCGTAAAAATCGAGATTCACTTCGTCGTCGAAGATGCCGCCATTCAAAGCACCGAAACCTCCGAAAGCGTCGTTCGAAAAGATGATCTTCGTGCTCTGCTCGTATGTCGCCATCGACTCAGGCCAGTGACACATCGGAGCCATAAAAAACTGCAGTGTGTGCTTTCCAAGACTCAACGTCTCACCTTCAGCCACGATTTTCTTGTTTGCGATGGCACCGTAGAAGTTCTCCAATGGCGCGAAAGTCTTGGCATTTCCGACAACCGTCACCTCAGGCCATTCTCTCAACACCGCTCCCACCGAGCCGCTGTGATCCGGCTCGTCGTGGTTCACAATCAGGTAGTCGACTTTGCGGTCGCCCAAGATGCGCTTGATCTGAAACATATACTGCGCCATGAACTCCGGCTCCACCGGGTCGATCAACGCAACCTTATCATCTACAATAAGATACGAGTTATACGACACACCATTCGGCAACTCCATGTGGTTCTCAAACATCTCCGTGCGGCGGTCATTCACCCCCACGTAATAAATATTTTCCACTAACTGTATTTTCATATTAAAACTATTTAACTGATTAACTTCTAACTTCTCACTACTAACTTCTAACTCTTCTCTTCACGTCGGCTCCACGTACTCAAACTCTTCCTTCCCGTGCTTGCACAGCGGGCACACGATGTCATCAGGCAGCTGCTCGCCTTCATACACCCAGCCGCAGACCTTGCACACCCAGCAGCCCTTCGTCACCTTCTTCTTCGGCTTGATGTTTTTCTGATAATAATCGTAGGTGACTGAGTCTAAGTCATTAACATTCACCGCGTCGAGCACATCGGCGATGAACATGGTGTGGGTGCCGAGATCTACCGACTTCACAACTCTGCATGCGAAATATGCGTTGATATATCTCGGCAGATACAGCACATGGTTCACGGCGCGAAGCTCCTGCTCGCAACCAGCGAACTTGTTCACGTTCCTTCCCGACTGAAACCCGAAATGCTCAAACACCTTAAACGGTGTCTCCGTCGTCAACACGTTGATATTGAACACGCACGAGTCCAAAATGAGATCGTGCGTGTAGTTTTTCTTGTTGACAACTATCGACAACCTCAGCGGCTCGCTTGTCACCTGCTGCACCGTGTTGATGATGCAGCCATTGTCGATGTTATCGTAGTTCGTCGTCAGGACATAAAGACCGTATCCTATTTTTGAAAGAGCCTTTGTATCCATTAACTTCTAACTTTAAATTGCTAACTGTCAACTATCAATTGTCAACTATCAACTGACTAACTGAACAACTGCTAACTTCTAACTCCTAACTATTCAAGTCCGAAGTGTTCTTTTCCGACACCGCAAAGTGGGCATGACCAGCTTTCCGGTAATTTGTCGAATGGTGTTCCTGGAGCGATGCCGTTGTCCGGATCGCCAACTGCCGGGTCATAAACATAACCGCAGACGTCACATACGTATTTTGCCATAGTAATAATTATTAAAGGTTAATTTAAATCATTGTTTCTTCTCAAATATTGCAGTCTCTCAAATACTTTCACATCGGCCGAAGCGCTGCATTTTCCTTTGAACTCGCCAATGTTGTTGAAGTTGTGTTTCTTCATCCAGGCTTCCAAACCTGCCACCAAATCAGCGACATGTTTCACGCCGTTGCGATACAAGGTGCTGCACACCTGCACTGTAGTCGCGCCCGCAAGCAGTTGGCGCACCACGTCTTCCGCCTTATGAACACCTGTCGAAGCCGAGAGGCAGCAAGGGATGCCCTGCGCCGAAAGCAACGAGATCCATCTCAAAGTGTCGCTGTTCTCCTCTTCCACAGAAAGCGCCGAACCCGGGACAACCTTCATGTTCTCGATGTCGATTGTCGGGTTGTAGAAACGGTTGAAGAGCACCAAGCCTGCCGCGCCTGCCATCGACAAACGGAAAGCGATGTTGCCAATGTTGGTAAAATGATTTCCAAGCTTCACCGACACTGGTATCGTCACTGTCTTTTTCACCTCATTAAAGATGCTAACTACTTCATCCTCAATATTTTTCGATGCCATATCCTTGTCAAAAGGAGAAACCGAGATATTCAGTTCGAGGGCGTCAGCACCCGCATCCTGAAGCTCCTTGGCGAAGCTTGTCCACTCGCCTTTGTCGGCGCAGTTGATGCTAGCGATAATCGGGATATCGACGCTTTTCTTTGCCTCACGGATAAGATTTTCATAAATCGCAATCTCGTTTCCGCGAAGGAAAGTCTTCATATACAAATCGGCATCAGGATTTGAATTATAAATATCGGTGTAGCCTTCTTCTTTCTTGATATCCGACAAAATCTGCTCCTCGAAAAGCGACTTGAGCACCACAGCGCCAGCGCCTGCCTTAGCACAATTCACTATGCCTTCAACGGTTCCGGTAAAAGTCGAACTTCCGACAACAATAGGATTCTTAAGTTTTAATCCGAGATATGATGTAGTTAAATCCATAATTTTAAAATTTTTGAACTACAAAGATATGAATTATTTAACAATTCCAAACGTTTTCGCAAAAATTTTACTTCGTTATGACAACTTTCAGCGTCTGACTGCCATTTTCCGAAACCACACTGACAGTGTAAATTCCCGAATTCAAATTGTTCAAAGCAATTTCTAACTCATTAACATTCATTGTGTTAACAATCATACGTCCTATATTGTCGTACACTGTCATATTGACTCTGTCAACGCCTTCTTTTAATGTCACATTAACATTGCCTTTCGAAGGATTAGGATACACGCTGACGATTTCATTCTCACCAATCACAACTTCCTCAACATCAAGTATTTGTAATGCCATCACGAAATCAGGGATACCATAGCCATCGTAGCTGTTCGGATTGTTTGCATTGTCACCCGCCATTCTCACAGCGTCGCAAATTTCCTGTACTGAAGCGTTTGGTCTTGCTTGACGTAGACATGCCACCGCACCGGCCAACACCGGGTTGGCGAACGAGGTGCCGTTGCCGTTGTAATAGTCACCATACCAACCGCCTGGATTACCAGATGCCACGTAGGTGCCTTGACCCATCGCCATCACGTCGGGTTTGATACGACCGTCGTAGGTAGGTCCCACCGAGCTGAAATCAGCACGATCGCCTTGATCATCGACAGCTCCGACAGTGATGATATGCTCAGCGTCTGCCGGAATTCCCAAAGTGCATGTGCCACCGCCTTCATTGCCGGCCGCGTTTGTACATATCATTCCACGGCTTGCGGCAATCTCAGCACCAATACTCATAGGAGCGGTGTGACCGTCATAATCCGGGAAATAATGATCCCACTGTGGCATGTCGAAATCAATGTATCCCAAAGATGTCGAACAAACGTCAACGCCAAGAGAATCAGCTAATTCAGCACCCGACACCCAGTTGTATTCCTCAACAATATTTTCACCATTTCCGTCTTCGGTATGGAACAGATAAAACGATGCTTTAGGAGCCGTTCCCACCATATTGTTTGGGTCATAGGCGGCAATGGTACTTAAGCATGAAGTGCCGTGTGTGCTCTGCGAATACACTGATCCTGAACCATATACAAAGTCGCGAACGCCAAGCAAACGGCCTTCCTCACGCATATTGTCAAAAGTGTGGTGAATGTCAGTACCTATGAAACCACCATCCAAAACAGCGATATGAATGCCCGTTCCATCAAATCCCATTTCATGCAACTCATTTACTCTCAGTTGATTAACCTGCACCTCAGCACCTCCGTAATAACCTCTTGACACCACCGGACTTCCCGATGCTTTCATCTCGTTCTCCATCCAAATTTCCTTGTCGCGCTGAGCTTCAGGATAATCAGGGCAATTACGCACCACCTCTACAAATTCCAATTGATTGATAGCGTCAACCACACTCTGGCTGGTGGTGTAAATCGACACTCCGTTCAACCATTTCGAAGGATTCAAGAGCTGCGCTCCACAATCGGCGACTGCCTGCAAATACTGCGGGTTCACAGGGATGTCGTATTCGTCAATCTCGATGCCTAAACGCGCGCGGCGTTCCAAAGCCCTCTGGCTCAGATATTCGCTCGGGTTGTCGATAGAATAAGGTGAATTGTTCTTGTCGGTAAACTTCACCCAATAAATGTTTGTAGCAATCTGCGCCTGCATAACTATCGCAGACACCACCATAATAAGAAGTAATGATAACTTTTTCATATAACAACTTTTAATACTTTGCAAAAATACAAAAAAAACTTCTAACTTCTAACTCCTAACTCCTAACTTTTTTGTAATTTTGCAGCCCAAATTTATATTATAATTATTTTTTAACAATGAATAACGAAGAAAGAAGCGGCAAACGTCAACACGTTGCCAGAAGAAAAACTGCCGAAGTCAGAAGATTCAGTGACGAGAGATTAGAGCAGTTTGCAAAAGAAAAAGCTCGCCGCGAGGGCGATGATGAACGCCATGAAAGAAAACCTTTCGGCGAAAAAAGAAGCTTTGGTCGTCGTGATGACGAGAGAAGTGAAAGAAAATCATTCGGTCGTGACGACCGTAAACCTGCAAGACGTGGTTTTTCGAGAAGAAACGATGACGAAAGTAACGAAAAGAAGCCTTTCGGCAGAAGATCATTTAATAAAGAAGAGCGCGAAGAACGCGGTGCAAGAAAGCCTTTTGGCGACAAAAAACCTTTCGGCAAGCGCTTTGACCGTGACGAGGAACGTCCGGCAAGAGGCGGCCGTCGTGGCTACAGAAGAGAGAAAGACCCGGAGTTCGACCGTCCACGCGCTACTGGCGAGATCCGTCTCAACAAATACCTCGCCGACTCTGGCATATGCTCACGCCGCGAAGCCGACGACCTCATCCTAGCCGGCGCTGTGACAGTGAACGGCCAGGTGGTGACAGAACTCGGCACAAAGGTAAAAACAACCGACAAAGTGGTGTACGGCGGACAGGCTCTCAACCGCGAAAAGCTTCGTTATGTGCTTCTCAACAAGCCTAAAGGCGTCATCACCACAAGCGACGACCCATACGAGCGCCACACCGTGATGGACCTCGTCGAAGGGGCATGCCAGGAACGTATCTACCCTGTCGGCCGCCTCGACCGTAACACCATCGGACTGCTGCTGCTCACCAACGACGGCGAACTGGCTAAGACTCTCACTCACCCAAGCCACGAGGTTAAGAAGTTGTATCACGTCACACTCAACAAGCCTTTGACAACCAAAGACTTCGAAAAAATTCAGAACGGTCTCATGCTCGAAGACGGCCCTATCGAGGTCGACAAAATCGACTACGTCACCGACGACCCTACAATGCGCGAAGTCGGCGTCGAGATCCACTCGGGACGTAACCACATCGTGCGCCGTATCTTCGAAAGCCTCGGCTACGAAGTGACAAAACTCGATCGCGTCATGCTCGCAGGCCTCACCAAACAGAACCTGCCACGCGGCCACTGGCGTTTCCTCACCAGCGCCGAGATAAGCATGCTCAAACGTATCGAATAATAATATAAAGTTGTTGCCATGATGAAAAAGATTGCATTAATCCTGCTAATTCCATTAATCCTATTAGGATTCACCATCTCACTATCAGCCCAAAACGACACGCTGAAAGTGATGCAGTATAACCTTTTGAACTATGGCAACAACACCGGCTATTGCAATACCACAAACAACAATATCAACGATAAAAACGGTTATATCAGAACTATCTTAACCGCCTACTATCCCGATATCCTCACCGTCTGCGAGATGGGAAGAAGCACTTCTCTGCCTAACGATTTTGTCAGTAACGTATTGAACATCAATGGATTGAACTATTGGATGACGAGCGCTGGCTCCAACACCGGCAACTCATCGTCGCTCATCAACTGCATCTTCTATAACTCGACAAAACTGACGCTGACCGGTCATTATGTGGCTCAAACCTATACCCGCGACGTCGACGTTTACGACTTCAAGTTCAAAAACGACGACTCCGGACATATAACCCTGACGTGCGTCATAGCTCATCTCAAGGCGGGAACAGGCACCGACAATGAAGGAAAACGCAAAATCATGGCCGAAAACACCATGAGATATCTGGAAAGTAACTACCGCGAAAGAAACGTCCTCATCATGGGCGATTTCAACCTTTACACTTCAGCGGAAGACGCCTATCAGGCACTCACAAACCAAACAGCTTACCCGAACTCTTACTTCATCGACCCGCTTTACCCTTACGGAGTCGGCGCATGGAACAACAACGGCAGCTACGCTGAATATCACACCCAGTCGACACATAAAGACAACGACAGCGACTGCCACTCTTCAGGCGGCATGGACGACCGCTTCGACTTTATCCTGATGTCGGAAAACATCTACGGCGGCCGCGACGGCATCCGCTACGTCGGCGGCAGCTACAACGCCCTCGGCAACGACGGCCGACGCTTCAACAAAAGCATCAACAACCCGACAAACTACGCCGTTTCGCAAGATGTGGCCGACGCTCTCTTCGGTAACTCCGACCACATCCCGGTAACCATGGAACTTGTCGCATATCTCAACGAAGATGTCAACGAACTGACAACCAACGAATTAAGCTACGACATCTTCCCTAATCCGGCTTCAAAAGAATTAAACATCAGGTTCTATCAGGATAGTTTCGGAAAAGCTAATATATTGTTGTTCAATACTTTAGGACAACTGGTGTATTCCGACAACATTTTTGTCGACGACAGCCTCAGCGAATATGTCATCCCTGTCGAAGATCTTCAGAAAGGCTTGTATTTCCTTAACATTACAAACGCCGACGGCCTGAAGAAAACAATTAAAATTATTGTAGAATGAAATTCTTCCAGAAAATAATAAACGGTTGTGTGTCTTTCATGCAGAAATACCTGCCTGAGCCGTTTATCTTTGCGATAATTTTAACGTTTGTGGCCATCCTGGTCGCAATGCCGGTATGTCACCAGAGCATCACCGAAGTGGTGAGCAACTGGGGCGGTGGCGTGTGGAACTTGCTCGGTTTCTCGATGCAGATGGCTCTCGTCCTCGTGACAGGCGCTACACTGGCGGCAACTCCTTCTATCAAAAAGTTTATCAACAAACTCGCGTCTCTGCCGAAAACACCTGCCGGCGCTATCGCTCTCGTGACAGGCATCTCTGCCGTGGCATGCTGGCTCAACTGGGGCTTCGGCCTCATCGTGGGCGCCATCTTCGCCAAAGAGATAGCGAAAAAACTTAAGGGCGTCGACTACCGCCTGCTCATCGCCTCAGCCTACAGCGGCTTCGTGGTGTGGCACGCCGGAATATCAGGTTCCATCCCGTTGAAAATGGCCTCCGACGTCAACGAACTGGCAAAAGACACCAACGGCGTCATCTCTTCGGTCATCCCTATCTCAAACACCATCCTCGATTATCACAACATCATCATGGTGGCTCTTGTGACCATCGCGTTGGTAGCAATAAATTCGGCAATGCACCCTAAAGGCGACAACATCGTCACCATCGACCCTGCATTGTTGTCAGAGGACGATGTACCGACGCATGCGCCTCTGCAATCAACCCCGGCCATGAAATTGGAAAACAGCCGCATCTTATCCGCCCTATTAGCCCTCTTAGGCCTATCTTTCTTGATAATCAGCCTGTTCGTCAAGCACAAAGCCTTCGACCTCGGATCGGTGATCCTGCTGTTCCTCTTCCTCGGCATCATTTTGCATAAAACACCTATCGCCTACGTCCGCTCTTTCGGAAAATCTGTCAGCGGCGCGGCAGGAATAGTGCTCCAGTTCCCGTTCTACGCGGGCATCATGGGCATCATCACAGGTGTCGGCGCCTCAGGCATCTGCCTCGGAACCGTCGTCAGCGAGGCTTTTGTAAACATCTCAACGTCAACGACTTATCCAATATATACTTTCCTTTGCGCTGCCATCCTGAACATGTTCGTCCCTTCCGGCGGCGGCCACTGGGCAATACAAGCGCCTATCATGTTCGCCGCGGGTGAAGCGCTCAACGTCGACCACGGACTCACAGGAATGGCAATCGCTTGGGGCGACGCATGGACTAACCTCATCCAGCCTTTCTGGGCTCTCCCGGCTCTCGCCATAGCGAAACTTAACGCAAAGGATATCATGGGATTCTGCCTCATCGACCTCGTCGTATCAGGAATAATAATCATCGGCGGACTCTTAATCTGGGCTATATGATTCCACGCGAAACCATAAACCAGATCATGGAGACGGCGCGCATCGAAGACGTCGTCAGCGAGTTCGTTACCCTCAAAAAACGTGGCTCCAACCTCATCGGAGTATGCCCGTTCCACAAGGAGAAGACACCGTCGTTCAACGTCAACCCGGCACGAAACATCTTCAAATGCTTCGGCTGCGGCAAAGCTGGCGACTCTGTGCGTTTCATCATGGAACACGAGCATTATTCGTTCCAGGAAGCGCTCCGCTACCTCGCTAAAAAATACGGCATCAAGATTGAAGAACGCGAGCAGACGCCTGAAGAACTGGCGGCGCAGAACGAACGCGAGCGTATGTTCAACATCAACAGCTTCGCGCAAAACTACTTCTCCAATATCATGATGACCTCCGACGAAGGACAGTCGGTCGGCCTCGCCTACTTCCACGAACGTGGCTTCCGCGACGCCATCATCAACAAGTTCCAGCTCGGCTACTGCCCCAACAGCGGCTCGGCCTTCACCGAATTCGCTACAAAAAACGGCTACGACAAAGACCTTTTGATAAAAGTCGGACTCACCGGAAGCTACGAAAACCGTCTCTACGACCGCTACCAAGGCCGCGTCATCTTCCCGATTCATAACCTCACAGGAAAGGTAATAGGTTTCGGCGGACGTATCCTCACCAAGGAGAAGACCAAGGCAAAATACGTAAACTCGCCTGAATCAGAGATTTACAACAAAAGTCAGACGCTCTACGGCATTTTCTTTGCTCGCAACGAGATTTCGCGCCTCGACAACTGCATCTTGGTTGAAGGTTACGCCGACGTCTTGAGTATGCACCAAGCCGGCATTGAAAACGTGGTGGCAAGCTCGGGAACGTCTCTTACGACGGAGCAAATCCGCATGATAAGCCGCTACACCAAAAACATCACCATGCTCTACGACGGCGACGCTGCAGGTATTCACGCCGCCCTGCGTGGCACCAACATGATTCTCGAAGAAGGCATGAACGTCCGCATCGTGGTGCTGCCGCCTGAGGATGACCCCGACAGCTTTGTACAAAACAACCCTATCGAAGTTGTCACAAAATATCTCGAAGACAACGCCCGCGACTTCATTGGATTCAAGACGAATCTCCTTCTGAAGGATGCTAAAAACGACCCTATCAAACGCGCCACCGTCATCAAAGACATAGTCGAGACCATCGCCGTCATCCCCGACCCGATCTATCGTGCCTCCTACATCAAAGAATGCAGCCGCACCCTCGAGATGGCTGAACAGACGCTCACCAACGAGGTCAACAAAATCCTCCGTGCGAAATACCGCAAACAATTAGGATTGGATCCAAAACAAGACTCTCAGCTTTCGTATCAGGAATATAAGACATATGAGTCCTCTCAGACCTCTCCGTCCTATCAGTCTCATACGCAGGCTGAAAATCAACCTCCCATCGGCTTCTTCCAAGAGCAGGAACTCGTGAAGCTTCTCCTCACCCACGGCAACGAGACTATAGAGATTGAAGGTAAGGACGAAAACGATAACGATGTCGTTTATAATACTCCGATAGCTTCTCTCATCATCGACGACCTTAAAAACGACGGACTTCTTTTCCGCGACGAGACCCATAAAAAGATTTTCGACGCTTACGACCGTGGCCTCGATACCGGCATCCTCCCGACAGCACAGGATTTCACTTCAAGCGAAGATCAAGATGTCGCTGTCTTAGCCGCCAATCTGCTCAGCACACAGTATAAACTCGACGACTGGCAACGTCACCGTATCGTTGTCAAAACCGAAGACGATGTCCTGAAAAAGACCGTCCTCACGTCCATCCTACGCTATAAAGACATGGTTATCGAAGACCGCCGCACCGCCATAGTGAAAGAGCTGATGGAAACCTCCGATCCCGACGACCAACTCATCCTCCTTCAAAAGAAGAAAAAACTCGACGACATCCGCACCCGAATCAACCGCGACCTCGGAATCGTAATCACAAAATAGTTATTCAGTTAATCAATTAGTCAGTTGTCCAGTTTACCTAACTGACTAACTGATTAACTAATAAATTTCTCTACATTTCCTACTACAATCCCCAGTCTCAAAATAAACGCTTCTTTCGTCGCAAACCCCACATGAGGCATCAACATCGTATTCGGAGCCGTTAAAATCGGATTTTCAGGATTCAGTGGCGGCTCCCCATCATACACATCAAGCGCCGCCCCTGCAATAACACCTTTCTTCAACGCCTCCGCAAGGTCTGCTGTGTTTACCACCGGCCCTCTTGCTGCGTTCACCAATATCGCCGAAGGCTTCATTTTCGCCATGTCAGCAGCCGTGATAAAGTCTCGCGTCTCGTTATTCAAAGCGATATGCAACGCAACAATATCAGCTTCTTTGAGCAACGTCTCTTTGTCAACAAACGTCACCCCTGCCACCTGCTTCGGCGTGCGGTTCCACGCAATCACCTTGCATCCGAATGCCTGCGCTAACGCTGCCGTACGCTGTCCGATGGCTCCCATTCCTATGATGCCCACGGTCTTCCCCGATATCTCACATCCAGGAGCAATAGACGACCCCTTGCAGCTACGTGTGATCCTGTCATTCTCAATGACATGACGGTACAGCCCTATCATCATGCAAATCGTCTCTTCCGCCACCGCCTCAGTCGAATATCCGGCCGCGTTCTTCACCACAATGTCACGACGTTTGCACTCTTCCATATCGATATGATCGAGTCCCGTAAATGCTATCGAAAGCATTTTCAGGTTAGGACATGCGTCAAAAAAATCCTTGCGCAACGGCATGTTGCTTTCCACAACGACGTCAGCTCCTGCCGCGCGTTCTATGTTCAACTCCGGCTTTCTGTCGGGATAAACCACAACCTCATGCCCCTGTTTCTTCAGTTTGTCACAAGCCTTCTCAATGGCTTCCACCGTGAGTCCCAACGGTTCTAAAAAGACTATCTTCATCGTTTTACTTTTTTTGTTGTTTCAAACAACAAAGATAGTCATTTTTTTAACATCATAAGCCTTTTATTCATGTAGGGACCACCGACCTGCAACAGTGTGAAACCAAAACTGAAGATGTGAAACCAAATTTATGAGCATCGTAAAACAAAAACTTTTTAAAATGAGACGAGTGTCTCATAGCGGTAAGCCCCTACTATGAACCTATTCCGTATCCGTTTTCTGCTCGTCCTCATTACTCATCTTGTCGATAAGCATGAATTCGTCTATTACAATCTCCGTAATGTAACGTTTGTTTTTGTCCTTGTCTTCGTACTGCCGCGTCTGAAGCTTGCCTTCTATGGCCATTAAACGGCCTTTTTTCACGATTTTTTCCACCTGTTCTGCAACCCTGCCCCACGCAAGCAAATTATGCCACTCAGTGTCTGTAATCAACTCCATCTTGTCGTTGTAATGCTTGTCGTTTGTGGCAAACGTAAACCTGGCAAGCCTCTTACCCTCGCCAAAAACCTTCACCTCCGGATCCATCCCCGGCCTTCCAATCAAATGAACTGAATTCCTTAAAGTTCCCATAATTTTAAATTTTTTAAGTTAATACAACGCAAAAATACAACCAACAAAAAAGATTAGTCGTACGAAAAACGACTAATCTTTCAATACACTCCATAAAACCCTGAAAATCAATTCTTTACATCGTCAACTTCCAAAGTTTCCATGCATTTCTATTGTTAATAAAATTATGTTTAATTTTTTAACACTTCTTGCAAAAATCCGCAACTTCTAACTACTAACTTCTAACTCAAAAAAATAAGGGCCCCCTTTCGGAAGCCCCTATTTCTAACGTCTATAGTCTAATGACTAACGTCTTATTTTACAACTGTGATTCTCTTCACGCTGCTACCATTTTCTGTGTCGATTCTCACCATGTAGATACCTGATTCGAACTGACCCATGTTGATAGTAGCTTCATCACCGTTGACTGTTTCAGCATAAACCATCTGACCCATTGCGTTGTACACACTTACGCGTGTCATTGCTGTAGCATTGATGTGGAGATCGCTGCTTGTTGGGTTAGGATAGATAGCGTTGACAATCTCGTTCTCATCAACACCTTGCCAGAGGAATGAAACTTCAACCATGTCTGACTCGCAGCCTGTGTAAACAGCTACAATGCCAATCATGTATTCGCCATCGTCTGAACCTTCGAAGTTGATGAAGATAGGCTGTGAACCGATTGAACCGAGGAGCTGACCATCAACATAAACCTTGTATGATGTTGCACCTGCTGGCTCTGTGAACTGTACCAATGCGCCTCTGTTGCCATTGTATGTGTATGGCTCAGCTGTCAAGTTGGTTACAGGATCGCATGATGTGCCACCGCCTGTGTACTCAACTGTCTCCATGCATGACATTGCATAGTATGTTGTATCCATTGCGCCGTCGTAAACAACTCTTACGCCGTACTCTGCATCGAATGCTGCTGCAGCTTCAACAACGTACTCTGTTGCACTGCCTTCGAGGAATGCTAAGAATTCGCCATCAGCAAAGACCATAGCACCAAGGATACCTTCAACATGTGGTTGTGGACCTGGGCCTGGACCTGGTGTGCCGGCTTCGAGTTCGTAGATAGCGATGAGGTTAGGATCCTGCTGTGAGTTACCATACCAGCATGTGTTGCCGTTGTATTCACCAATGAAGCAACCACCGGCGATACCTGTGCAACCAGGAGCTGTAGCTGAGTAGTCTAACACGACATTTGAACCGAGTGTACCTGTTGTGATGTTGTAGTCGTAGACCTTGCAATCACTGTTAGGCTGGCAGAACAAGAAGAGGTGTTCGACGTTGTCTGAATCTTTGTAGTAAGCTGAACCGTATGCGCTTGTTGGAGCTGGACCGTTCTGGATCAAAGCACCTGTACGGCTGTACAGTGCCAATGTTGACCAGTTACCTGACCAGAATCCGTCACGCTCTGGGTCGTAGCTGATGTGACGTGATGTCAAACCTGAGCAGTTGATTGTACCAACCAATGTACGTGTTGTGAAGTCGAGGATGAAGATCTGTGCACCACCTGATGTGCCATAGAAGTACTCACCATCGGTTGTGAGGTCGCGGATACCTGTTGCACCTGCGATTTCGAAGCCTTCAACAAATGTACCGTCCATTGTGTACTGATAGAAGGTGTGACCACCTGTTGGAGATGACTGCCAGCTTGCTGTGTAGATGTAGTTGCCATCTGTTGCAACAGCCTGCTGACCGGCGCTTGTGCCTGTGAATGATCCAACGAGATCCCACATTGCGCGATTGTCACCCTTTGAACCTGGTGTGAACTCAATGTCGTCAACGCACATGATGTACTGGTCGTTGCAGTTGAAGTGACGGAGAGCAACATACTTCTGACCTGAGAATGCGCTGAGGTCAGCTGTGTATTCATGCCATGAACCGAGTTTAGCGCCGTTGCCGTCGCGTGACTCGCGGCCACCTGCAACACCACCGTCCTTAGCTGTCAATGTCCATTCGTTAACCATTGTCCAGTTGCTTGTTCCATTGTCTGAAACGAAGATTCCGAAGTGATCTGCTGGATAGCTTGCGTCTGTTGCTGCTGCATAGAACTTAATTGATGAACCTGCACCAAGTGTCTGCTGACCCATAACGAGATACTCGTCTGGTGTGAGAGCGCCAACACCATTGATATATGAACCGCTGCAGATAGCATTTGTACCTGTTCTGTACCAGTCAAGTGTCATGCTTGCATAGTATGTCCATGTTGATGGAATTGCACTTGTTAAGCACCATGTCCAACCATCGTTGTTAGCGTCGATGACGTTCCAACCAGCTGGCATACCGCTTTCAAAGCCTTCTGTCCAACCTGTACCTGGGTTCGGATTCGGGTTCGGGTTAGGATTTGGATTTGTACCGTTTGGCATTGTCCATGTGAGTTTCACGTCAGCACCCTGAGCTGCTGCTGCAAGGTTGGTGACACCTGTGAAGTTGTCGCATGAAGTGTATGTCCATGTGTAGTACATCCAGTCACCCATACCGTTGAGGTAGATTGGTCTGACTGCTGTGGTGTGTTCTGAACCTTCTTCAAGACCTTCAACATTGTGCTGGAAGAATGGGTTAACAGTCTCACCGTCATACTTACCATCGAGCATAACCTTGTAGCTCAAAGCTGTACGATCGCCCTTATTTGTAACACCAAGCTCAACGTCATCAATCCAAATCTCATATGCATCGTAGTTGACATCGTGGAATGCAATGTAAACTTCCTGACCTGCGTATGCGCTCAAATCGATGTTGTGTGAACGCCAGTTCTCATAACGGTTGTTCTGGTGACGTACTGCTGCACCGCCATTGCCTGTGCCCTTAGCACCACCGCTCCAAACTTGTGTGAAGTCTGCTGCTGTTGGGTTGTCAGCTGTTGCAACGCATACTGAGAAGTTCTCTGGATATGTGTCATTAGCATTGTCAGCCCAGAATGTCAATGTTGAACCGTTTTCAATAGCATACTTCTGAGGTGTGTAGAGGTAGCTGTCTGTGTCGAATGCACCGACATAGTCAACATATGAATAGCACATTGCGAAGCCTGTACCACCGTGTGCAAGCTCTGTGTAGTCATAACCACCGAGGTTGTCGTCGCTGTGGAGCCATTCACCACCTGCTGCATTGACTGTAAGAACGTTCCAGCCGTTCAAACCGCCTTCAAAGCCTTCTGTGAATGAGTTGCTACCTGGACCTGGTTGTGGACCTGGGCCTGGTGTTCCACCAGTGCCTTCCCACATCACCCAACCTGTAGGTGATACGTAGAGACCAGCAACTGGAGCAATGAGTTCGACGAGTTCGATGTCATATTCAGCATCTGCCTCGATAGCACCTGACAATGTCCACTGTGTATAACCAGCCTTTGTCACTGTGATATCGTATGCAGGAGCCTTGCGAACAATAACTTCTGTTGTAGCGTCAGTAACTGTTACATTGTATGTGTTATCTTCACCAACAATAGCGATTGTTGCACCGGCAACATCTTCACCGTTATCTAATGTGATGTTGAATGTCAATGTAGCTTCCATATCCTTCTCGATGATATTTGACCAGATGATCTCTGACAAACCATCGCCTGGAGTTGGTTGTGGACCTGGACCTGGCTGACCGCCTGTAACATCAAGCTTAATCTGGTTTCTAACTGACATTGTTGTACCGCTGTAGTTAGATGGAGATGCTGGATCGTAGTTGGTACCGTCGCTGTAAACGCGAAGTGCCATCTCAGTTGCTGTATTGTCAGCCTTGAACGGAATACTGCTTTGATAGTCACCTGTGTTGTCATCAACAGCAAGGATAACGTTGCTTGTGCCATTGTATGCGAATGGTGTGCTGAATGTGATAGTTGTCCAACCATTTGACTCAAATACCACTGTACCTTCAAACACCTTGTCAGCTGCTGTCATAGCCTGCCAATCGAAGTTGTCAGCAAACACGTTCTTTGTTGTGTTAGCCATGTAAACAGCGAGGTCACGTACCGCTTCGCTACCTGTGTTGAAGAATGACACTGAGTTGATTGTACCTGCTGCGCCGAGTTCAGCTGCAGTGAAAATCTGCTCTGTCAATGAGTAGTTGTAGAATATGTATGTTGGTAAGTAGCTGTTGGTTGTTGCACCTTCACCGATGATAACCTCTGAACGGGTTGCGTCTGGTGTTGGAGCATAGCCTTCGTACTTAGCCTGGATACCCCACTGGTAGATACCGAATGTAGGCATGTTGTCTGTGTATGACATCACGTCTGATGCGATGTTGTTGGCAACAACAATTGAATCATTGGTATAGATGTTCTTACGATAGAGGATGTAGTTAGCAAGTGAACGGTCGCCGCGTGGAGCGAGTTTCGAACCGCCTGTTGCCAATGTGATATCATCAACATCGAGGATGAACATATCTGTGCAGTTGAAGTGGCGGATAGCAACCCAGATGTCCTGGCCTGCGTATGCGCTGAGGTCAGCTGTGAACTGATACCAAGCACCCTGTGCTCTTGTACCGCGGATTTCGCTGTATTCTTCAACAGCGGCGGCACCTCTCTTAGCTGTCATTGTCCATTCCTGAATTGTTGTGAAGTCAGCTGCTGTTGGGGTAGCTGCTGTTGCAACTGCAACACCGAAGTGTTCAGCAACATAGCTTGCATCCTGACCGCATGCCCAGAACTGGATCTGTGCACCGTTTTCAGCTGAAATAGCTGAAGGTGATACGAGGAAGTTGTTTGGATTCAAAGCAGCACCTGTTGCGTTGCTGTATGAACCTGAGCAAACCAAACCTTGTGATGCGTTGTTACCGCTACCTGCAAGGCTTGCGCCTGATACTAAGTAAACGCCACCAACTTCTGAACCTGCAACCCAACCGTAACCGTCGTTATCAGCGTCGATTGATGTCCAGCCCATCATTGTGCCGTCTTCAAAGTCGTATGTTGTAGCACCAACAACTGGTGGAAGTGGAGCCTCATATCTGTAGAGAGTGATGTCGTCGACATATGCGCAGTCGTCATTGCTGTTCACTGAAGAGTCTTTCTGGTAAGCCCACTTGTATGTGTGTGTACCCTCTGTTACGTCGAACTCTTTGTATGCGTATGCTGCAACACCGCTGATAGCTGCACCCTTTTCAACACCGTCAATGTAGAAGTGGAACTTGTCGTAGTTAGCTTCTGATGAAACTGCTACCCAGAATCCCATCTTGCCATCGTAAGGAACATCAACTGTTACCTCAACTTCTGAGAGACCGCTTGCAACGCCCTCGCAGGTTGACTTGATAGCGTATGTGCCTTCGTGTGAATGACCTGTTGTGATAGCCCATGGATATGTTGCCGGCAATGTGAAGTTGGCCTGTGAGAAGTCGCCTGTCTCGAAGTCAACGATCAATTCTGCTGGAGTCCATGACCATTCAACTAACACGTCGTCGTTTTCCTGTTCTGTAGCAGTAATCTGCTCGAGAGGATAGTAGAACTCGTGTGTGAAGATGTCAGCAACTTCTGTCAACTGGTCGTAAGCAACAGCGATTTCTACACCTTCGGCCTGATAACCCTCTGTTACAATGCCGATAGCATACATACCAGCGAGAATATCACCTTCATAGAAACCAGTTTCGTCTGTTGTCAACTCAAATGACTGTGCGTTGCCGTGCTCATCAATACCAAGTGCCATGATTGTTGCACCGGCGATTGGATGTAATGTGTCTGTGTCATAAACATAACCTTCAACTGAACCGAAGCCTGTCATGTAAACTGTAACGATATTTGAATATGCTGATTCACCTGCGTCGAAAACGTTTGTAACAGCGAATTCATAACCGTTCATGTTGTACTCAAGACCTTCAACGGTGTATGTGTTGGTTGTGATAGGTGTTTCATTGACCTTCACACCGTTGCAGTAGAGGTTGTAGCTCTTGAATGTACGTGCTGCATCCCATGTGAACACTGCTGCATCGCCTGGATAGAGTTCATCTTCTTCAACTGCGAAGTTCTGAACTGGGTCGATAGGTGTTGTGAAAGCATAAACTTCACCCATTGTTGTGCCGGCTGCGTTACGTGCGTTCACCTGCATGAAGTAGCTCTGGTTAGGCTCGAGGTCTAACAAGAATGCTGACTCAACGAGATAGTCTGTCCAGTCGATCAATGCTGTTTGTGGAGGATACTGTGTACCAACCAAAACCTGCATCTCTTCTGTGTAGTCACCAAGGATCCACTCTGCGAGATATGGAGTTGCCACGTTGGTTTCACCATCAGCTGGAGAAATAACAACTGCCTGTTCTGGAGCTGGAACCTCTGCCACTGCCATGTCAACATTGAATTCTTCAGTTGTTGAAGCAACTGCTACATAGTATGTACCTGCTGGGACATACAAGTCTTCAATCTGATAGGTTGCTGTTGGTGTTGGAGGCTCTGGAGTATCATTAATGTCAGCGGTTACGACAACGTCGTCAAGACCTACGCCATAACCGTAGTGATCAGTAAATCTGAAACCAATCTGGTAGTTAGCTGCCAAACCTGTAAGTTCAATGTCACCAGAGGCATTCCAAACACTGTGATAACTAGGTTCGACAAACAACTCATTCCATGCACCACCGTTAACGCGGTAGCAAATAGCGAAACCATCATAGTCACCAGCCCAGCTACGGTTAACGTAGTTGCAGCTGACTGTTGCTGATGTAGCATTGCTCAAATCCATTGCTGGAGTTACAAGATATTGAACACTACTAGATGTACCGTGAGTGATCAAAGCATTGTATGTGCCAGTTGCAGAACCTGTTGATGAGCTGTAGTCACCGCTACCGACATACCATACACTTCCACCGTCACCAGTCTGTGTCCAACCTGTTGGCATTGAACCGCCTTCGAAACCTTCGTTAAGAACGGTCTGAACGTCGCGGTTGCCACGGTTAGCTTTCTGCATCTGAGCTTTTGCAACACCCATTACATTACCGTTAGCTTCTGCAATCTGGCCTTCTGCTGGCTTGCTCTCTCTAATCTTCATGTCAGCGAGGTTCACTGTAACTTCACGACCTGTAGGTAACTCGAGGAAACGAGTGTAAATAACAGGAGTGTAAGTTGTGTTGCTGTACCAACTTGTAAGGTTGGTTGTGTACCAAATCTTGCTGTTAGCTGCATCAACTGGCTGTCTACCGCAGTATGCTGCATATGGAGAATCTGAATAGAACATGATCCAGAGATTCTCGTCATCGCCTAAGAACTGTGGTTCATCGAGGTTGACATCGAAGAAATAACCTGGTGTAAAGTCTTCAAATGACTGATAGTAAACCATGTTGTTGAGGTCAGGTTCGTCACCGCCCTTCAAAATAACCAAATCATAGTATGTTGCAGCTGTACTGTTACGTGCTGCTGCCTCAACTGTTGTGATGGCGCAGTTGCCAAGACCGAGTTCCTGAAGCATTGCAGCAGTGATCTTGTAACCGAAGATCATTCCGCCACCAGCTGAAGTGCCGAACCATGTGTTAGTGCCAGTGTAGTCATAGCTGAACCACATGCTCAATGGGCCTGGGTTAACTGTTGGGCCATTGTAAACATAGTTGTTGTCGGCCATAGGACCAGGCTGGCCGTTGAAGTCTTCAGGATAGATAGCTGTAACAGCGTTTTCACCTGCAGTACCTGCACTGAAGAGAACATCGTTATCGAATGTAACTTTGTACATAGCTTCAGCACCTTCTGTAGCTACTGGAAGATCATAGTTCTTGTAGATGCCTGTAGGAGCATTGCCAGCGAAAGGCATTGCTGTTGCTTCGATAGCATTCTCAAAAACATCACCGTCAACCGGGTTGTAAGCGTTAGCTGTAACATTGAACTGCTGTGCGTCTCTGTTGCCGCCAAAGAGAACTGTCATTGTGCTGTTGACAGGACCTTCTTCAGCTTCACCTGTTGTTAAAGTAACCTCAAGTGGACGTGATGTTGTGAGTGTTGCAGGCAATTCAGCATTGTATGAGAAGTAGTTACCGCTCATATCCAATGCATTGACTGTTGTACCTGAGCCATTGATTGTGAACACGTATGGAGCCATCCAAGCGCCATTCGGACGATAACCAAGGTCGAGAACGTCTGGAGTTGTTGTGAGAGCTCCACCGCCACCAGCTGGAGTAATGTCGAGCATAACAACGCTCTTTACTTTAACAATAGTACCGTTAACACCTGGATTTGATGGGTCATAGGTAGTACCGTCACGATAAGCATAAATAGCTTGGTATTCAGTAGTAGTATTGACGACACTACCTGCGCCACCGCTCCATGAACCGGTAACATCCTGGATGCAAATCACCAGGTTGCCAGCACCTGTGTACTCAAAAGGAGTGGTGAGTTCAACAGCTGTCTCGACAGGACTGCTAATACCATTTGCCAAAGAGAATGAGCCGACAAGGTCA
>JAFYNO010000049.1 GCA_017549705.1 Bacteroidales bacterium
ACTATAACAGTAACAGAAGCAGCCAATTATGTCGCCAACTTCGAGCTTAATAGCTATCAAATCACAGCAACAGCTAATCCGACATCAGGCGGCACAGTAACCGGCGCTGGCACCTACAACTATGGTGAAACTTGCACTTTAACCGTATCTCTTAACGAAAACTTCACATTCATCAACTGGACTGAAAACGGAGTGGAGGTATCGTCAGATGAAACCTACAGCTTCACTGTCACAGACAATCGCAATATCGTTGCCAATCTGTTGGATCATACTGGAGTAGGAGAGACTATCTCTATTATCAACAGTCTCTATCCAAACCCTGTATCTCACACCTTGACAGTCGAGACCACCAGACCTGTTGATAAACTCGAGATCTTGACAATCAACGGTAAGGTTGTTTATACCCAAACAAATTGCGGTAATAAAACGATTGTCCAAGTAAGCGACTTCGCTTCAGGAACTTACATACTGAAGATAACATCTGGAAAACAAATCACGACACAACAATTCCTTAAAGAATAAAAACAGTAGAGGCGCCACGAAGTGGCGCCTCTACATCTAACGTATAACGTCTCATCATGCCGTCAGCTTCTTGTGCGCATGCGCCTCGACGACGTTGATCACATAATCGCCTAACTTCTCACACTCGCTGATGATATCCATGTACTGGATGCCGGCTTGGTAGTTGTACATGTGCTCGTTGATGTCGTTAATGTTCGCTTCCTTGAGCTGAGTGCGGTAGTTGTTGATCTCATTCTCGATGTTCAGCGACTCGTTGAGGTCGACAACACCCTGGTCGTCGTCAAGCACCTTCTGCATGTGAGCTAATGCCTTGTTACACATCTCGAACATATAACGGATATGCTCTTTCTGAATATCAGTGAAGTGCTCGTTTTTCATATGCTTCTGGTTGATTGTACGCGCAAGGTTATAGCAGCTGTCGCCAATACTCTCAAGCTCACCGACTTCGCGGAGCATATAACGGATCTTCGTCTTACTTTCAGGACTCAAACGGCCTTCTGTCACCTTGTTAAGATAATTTGCAATCTCAATCTCCATATGGTCTGAGATCTGCTCATATTTCTCAATTCTGGCAAAGAGCTTGCTGAAATCCTCATCTTTCTTTGTGTCGAAAAGCAGGGTAGGGATGAAGTTGAACATCTTGTTGGTGCGCTGTGAGAACAGGCTGATTTCTTTCTGTGCCTCGAAGATGGAGAGCTCGGCCGTTGAAAGCAGTCCGCCGGAGATGAACTTGAGCTTGCCTTCTTCGTCTTCTTCCTTATGCTTGATGATGCCACAGACGAACTTCTCGATAGGCTTGATGAACCATATCAAAATCAATACGTTGCAGAGGTTGAATGCTGTGTGGAACGCTGACAGCGCGTATGTCACTTTCACCTGTGCGTCGGCTATGTCTTCTTCAGTCTCAGGCACGAAATCAGGGTCGAAGCCTACGATTTGGCATACCACATTGATAAATGGCTTGAATACTATCAAAATCCAAACGACGCCGAACACGTTGAACACCATGTGGGCTAAAGCAGCTCTTCTAGCGTTGGTTGATGCGTTTAATGCTGCGATATTTGATGTGACAGTGGTACCGATATTTTCACCCATGACGAGCGCTATGCCTTGATAGATTGGCAACACGCCGCTGGAACATAATATCAAGGTGATAGCCATGATGGCGGCTGACGACTGCACGCACATGGTCATGATGCTGCCGACCAGGAGGTAGAGTAGGGTTGTCAAAAAGCCCCATTGGCCTGTGGTGGCGAAGAAGTTGACGACGCTCTCGTTGCCTGGGAGGTTCATTGCTATTGCGTTTTCACGTAAGGTGGCCAAGCCAAGGAACATGAACGAGAAGCCGAAGATGAACTCGCCGAACGACTTGCCAGCCGGCCTCTTCTGGAATATCAAGATGATGGCTAAGGCGAAAAACGGGAACACCACATTGCTCATGTTGATCTGGAATCCGAAGACTGACATAATCCATGCCGTCACGGTGGTACCAATGTTTGCACCCATGATGACGGAGATGGCTTGTGCCAACGTCAGCAGGCCGGCATTTACGAAGCTCACGGTCATAACAGTGGTGGCCGTTGACGACTGCACTGCTGCTGTGACAAAAACACCTGTAAGTAATCCTGTGAAACGGTTTTTGGTCATGGCTCCCATAATGTTGCGGAGATGTCCACCGCTGAGTTTCTGAAGGCCTTCGCTCATGGTTTTCATACCGTACATGAGCAAGGCGAGACATCCTAAGAGCTTTAAAAACAAGTATATACTCATATATCCTAAATTGTCAGATTCGGAGATTTTTATCTATGCAAAAATAGGAAAAATGTTTGATTTTATCAAAAAAAATCAAAATTTCTTTCTTTTGCGCTGCTTACGATCAGAAACGTTGCTGTAACTGTTATTGTAACACGGAATCTCGACGCAGTCATTATAGTTTTCGAAATTCGATTCGACTATCTTTAATGCTTTGTATACCAGTTCTTTGTCGTCTTTCATCAAATCATAGATTTTGTCGGACATCCAATAACCGAGGATCACATCTTCTTTAATACCAAGGAGTTTCCCGATTTTTAGGGCTTCTTGGCGCTCGAATTTCATCAAACCGTTTTCTTTTCTGCTGTAAGTTGCTTCAGAGATAAACAATGCTTTCGCTAATGTTGCCTGCGTTTTCCCTGAGTACATCCTTGCTCGTTTTATAGTTTCATTTAACATATTATTTGGTATGAAGGTCTAAAATATTGTTTATCAATTCGTTGAAGTCGTCATAATAGGAGGCTTCGTCATCGTAATAAAACCTGTCGGCAAGCCCCACTATCTGATGCCCCATCTCGTGCCTAATGACATAATCTTCTGATTGTGAACGTATTGCAGTGGTTATGTAGTTGTTGTACATGCTTCCGCCCAATGCGTTTTCGTTGTTAATCAGAATCACGGCAAAATCGTATGGTGCCTGGGTGGCATATTCGCGGAAAGTCCATTCATTGCTGGCAAGAGCGTATTTATCGTGACCAAAAGTACTGTAGTCGGTCATTAGATAGCTGCCGCTGTTTTTTGGTGGCACCTGGATAGCATGAACGTTGAAGTCGTTTTTGCGGCTCTTAAAAGGTTCTGCGTCAAATAAGATACTGTAAAAATGTTGGGCGTCTTTATCGAACTTGTTGATTTCCTTAAGGTTGTATCCGTCGCCAATAATGACGATGTCGACTTTCTCCTTCGGATCGCCACTGTCGAGCAGCCTGACCATTCTGTTGTTATGGTTTTTGGTTGGCTCAACCATGGCTCTCGTCTTCCTGTTAAACTCGTATTCCCATACTGGTATTGAAACATCAAGAGAATCAATCTTATACATTGTCAGCATGGCGTTTGTTTTTGGATAAGGGATGCGTATTGACTCGTTGAATGAGCGTTTTTTTTGCTTTGCTTCGTCGGTTGTCAGCCATTCGCTGAAGTAGTTGCTGAAGCTTTCTGAATAAAGTAACTCGTCGGTTTCAGTGTCTTTCAGCTCAAAGTAATAAGCGCCTAAACGATAAGGATTCACTAGGTTTTTCGTGCGTCCATACCATAATCCGTCGTCGTAGATCTTGTTGAGACTGAACGTTTCGCCAGCAGTGTCTCCTGTATGTATAAGATTGATTCTTAATGTCTTGTCGACGAAATGCTTCTCAAAGTCACCTTGCTCATTCCGTGTGCACGAAATGAAAACTATGATAACCAATAAGAAAGCAATTCGTCTCATATTATTTGTCTATCGTTGCCAAGAACTCTTCGTTAGAGATTGTCTTAGAGATTCTGTCTTTCAGGAATTCCATGGCTTCTACCGGGGTCATATCTGCGAAGTGGTTACGCAGTGCCCAGACGCGTGCCAGTGTTCTTTCGTCCACCAACAGATCGTCACGACGTGTACCTGAAGCAACGATGTCGATGGCAGGGTAGATGCGCTTGTTCGACAAACGGCGGTCGAGCTGGAGCTCCATGTTACCTGTACCTTTGAATTCCTCAAAGATAACCTCGTCCATCTTAGAGCCTGTGTCGATAAGAGCTGTTGCGAGGATGGTCAGTGAGCCGCCACCTTCGATGTTACGTGCAGCTCCGAAGAATCGTTTCGGCTTCTGCAAGGCGTTAGCCTCGACACCGCCCGAAAGCACCTTTCCTGATGCAGGTGAAACGGTGTTATATGCACGTGCCAGACGTGTGATGGAGTCGAGCAAAATCACCACATCGTGACCGCATTCAGTCAAGCGTTTTGCCTTCTCAAGAACGATGTTGGCAATCTTCACGTGTTTCTCGGCCGGCTCGTCGAATGTTGATGATATGACTTCAGCTTTCACGCTGCGTGCCATGTCGGTGACCTCTTCCGGACGTTCGTCGATCAATAATATAATAAGGTACACCTCCGGGTGGTTTGCTGCGATGGCGTTTGCCACTTCCTTCAGCAACACTGTCTTACCTGTCTTAGGCTGTGCAACTATCAATCCACGCTGACCTTTGCCGATAGGGGCAAAGAGGTCCATGATACGTGTTGAAACAGTGCCGCCTTGATGTCCCGTGATCTTAAATTTCTCATCCGGGAAGAGAGGAGTGAGGAAGTCGAAAGGGATACGGTCGCGCACCTCGTCAGGGTTACGTCCGTTGATTTTGTCGACCTTTACCAATGGGAAAAACTTCTCGCCGTTCTTTGGTGGACGGATCATTCCGAGGATGGTGTCGCCGGTCTTCAAGCCAAAAAGCTTAATCTGCGACTGTGAGACGTAGATGTCGTCTGGTGAGTTGAGGTAGTTATAGTCGGCTGAGCGCAGGAATCCGTAGCCGTCAGGCATGATTTCGAGCACGCCTTCAGCTTGCACCACGCCGTCGAACTCCGAGATCATCTCTTCGTGTTTTGGTGCTGTTGGTTGAGGCTCTTCCTTGCGTTGAGTAGGTCTTACTTCGTAAACCTCTTGTCTCTCTTCGACCATTGTCACCACATCTTCTACAGGTGCAACCTCTTGAATCTCAGGCTCTTCCTCGTTGGTCTCATTGAGAATCTCGTTGGCGACATCCACCACTGCCGGTTTAGGTTTAGGATACGACACATGGCGAGTCTGTTCGCGTTCGTCGTTATTTTCGAATGTGGTCTTGATCACATCCGGGCGTTTGCCAATACGTGGGCGTCTGCCGCGTCTTGGGGCATCTGTCGCTACGGGTTCTTCTGTATTTATTGGGGCTGTGACAATTTCGTTTTCGATAGGTTTCATTGGTTCGGGAGTCTCTTCAACAACCTTTTTCTTCCTTCCTGGTCTGCCTTTAGGCTTCTCCTCAGCGATTGGAGCTTCCTGTGGGGCTGACTGCCTCTCAATAATGCTGTACACGAGATTTTCCTTTGGTACATTGACATTTTCTATACCATGCTTCATCGCAATCTCTTTGAGCTCGGCAATAGACTTGTCGTTTAGTTCAAAAATATCATACATAAAAAATCAATTATTATTTGACTGAACTTTAAAGAATTTATTCTGAAATGTAATGGTCTTTCGTCCATTTGACGTTGCAAAGATACTATTTTTTTTCATACAACCAAAAATTTTGTTACTTTTGCAAAAAAAATTAGAAATGATACAGAGAAGACAGACAATCTTTATGCTTTTAACAGCAATTCTTAGTGGTTTGCTGTTTTTCATGCCGTTGATGTCGTTCAACGCCAATGGTGATGTGATGCGTTTTACCATTTTCGGAATTCAGAACCCGATTGAGATGATGTCATTGTCAACGACCTACACCTGGCCGCTTGTCGTTTTAACGGCTTTGATGACTATTTTTCCTCTCTACACCATATTTATATATAAGAAACGTGAGCTTCAGGTGAGGCTGTGTCGTCTCAATATGCTATTGAATATCATTTTAATAGGTTTGGTATTTGTATACTATGAGTCAGATGTTATGAGTGTTATTGTTGCTGTTGAAGATGACATCTATAACCTCGACGTGGCATATTTCATCGGCATGGTGATTCCGCTGGCAAACCTCGTTTTCGATATTTTGGCAATCAGAGGAATTAAGAAAGACATTGAACTTCTGAAATCAGTTGACAGACTGCGTTAGAATAGCGTCATTTCGACCGACCGTAGGGAGTGGAGAAATCTTCGACTATCTGATTCGTTTCTTTTCGTACAGTTCCATATTCTTGATTTCACTTCCGTCAATGTGGAAGCGGACCATTGTTATCACCTTGTGGAAGCCGCTGTTGCCGGCTGCTCCGGGGTTGATATGGAGGAGGTGTAGATCGTGGTCGTTCATCACCTTTAAAATATGTGAGTGTCCGCTGATGAAAATGTTAGGTTTCTCTTTGATTATCAGTTCTTTAATGCCTGGTTCGTAGTGTCCAGGATAACCTCCGACGTGCGTCATCATAACCTTCACGTTTTCGATTGTGAAGATGTTGACTCTCGGAAACATTAGGCGTATCTTTTGGTCGTCGATGTTGCCGTAGACAGCCCTCAGGGGTTTGAACGCTGAAAGACTGTCGGCGACATCGGTGGAACCGATGTCGCCGACATGCCATATCTCGTCGCAGTCTTTGAAAAACTCAAAAACTGCAGGATTAAGCCATCCGTGTGTGTCTGACAATAATCCTATCTTTTTCATGATTACGGAATCTTATATGAGATGCCGATGCTCAACACTTCCTTGAACTGACGGAAGGTTGTGCCTTCAACATGGCTCAACGGTGCGATATCCTCATCATAGACCAAACGAGCGGTCAAGTTGCAGCTCAACCAGTCGTTGACCTTCATAATCAAAGCGTTATCCCAGTCAAAGTCGACAGGGCAGGTGTATTTCTCACCAAGAGCGTTCTCGTTGCCACCAAGATAGTTGTAGAATGCAATGAGTTTTGAAGTGAATGTCACGTTTTCAACAATCTCGTAATTGAACTCTGCTGTCAACTGAGCACCGAGTTCCCAACGGATCTTTTCGCCGTCTTTGATTTTTCTTTTATAAGGAATTGTGTCTGTTCCAACAATTTCTTCACCTTCTTCATATTCAGCTTTCTTAACGCCAAAAGCACCTTCGTCAGCAAGTGTCTGGTCATTGACGTATGTCATTTTAGCTGTGAGAGGAGCGAAGTTCACTTTGAAATGCTCGTTCGGAACCCACTGAGCACCAAGACCTAATGTGAAGTAACCAGGAGCCATGAAACCTGAGATGCGGTTTGTGCTGTCGGCAGCGTAGTTGTAACCGTTGGTAAACTGGCTCTGGAATGTGAAGTTGGCTGTTGCAAACAGTTTGTCATTCGAGAGGTTGTAACCATACAAAGAACTCAGGAAGATGCGGTCGTCAGTCTTTATTGGCTTCTTGTCGAGGTCATAATAGCTGTAACCTAACTGAAGGTCAATGCCGTTATCCCATTTGTGGTTGCCTTTTTTGTAGTTGATGTCATACTTGGCGAGGCCGAGGAAGTTGACATTATCCTGTCCGCCTGGAGCCCAGTTGTCAAAATGGCTCTGAGCCATGTTAAAACCGACGTTTCCACCATGTGTCCAAGGTGACTCTACGCCACCATCCTGTGCAAATGCCACATTCATCGAAAGCAGCAATGCGACTAAAGGTAAAAATAATTTTTTCATATTTTTTAATTTTAGTTAAACATTTACATTTTTGCTTGTCATTTCGAGCTTGTCGAGAAATCTACGTCTTTCAATTGCAGTAGATTTCTCCATTTCGCTTCGCTCCAGTCGAAATGACAGAGTGGGTACTAATAATTATTTCCGTCATGATAGTTCCTCTCTCCAATTTGGAACGTGATATCCTGTGTCGTTCTCGTCCTCACCAGACTGTCATTCTTTACTCCTGGAGTCCATACCAGGTTCTGTATCAATCGGATAGCCTCATTGTCACAGCCTCCACCGACGCTGTTTTCCACTATGATATTCGACGCTCTGCCGTCTGTCTCGATCACAAAATTCAGTTTCACAGTGCCCTGAATCTCAAACTGTTTTGCCTGGTCTGGGAACTGCAGGTTCGTGCGCAGATATGCCGCCATATTGACTTGCGGATTGGCAAAATACGGTTTTGGCGTTTGGTGCAGCTCTTTCAAATCATAGATTTTATTGCTCTTTTGAGCAGGATGACCTTGCTCAGGTAACATCAAACGTGGATTCTTTTCTTCAGCCTTTTTATAACTCTTAGGAGAAAATTCCACAGTATAATAATCGTTGTAAGCCGCTGGTTTTCCGTTGTTTAACGCCGGATTCCACTCAATCATCTTCACAAGTCGGATGGCTTCTTCGGCACATTGCTCGTCGAAAGCGCTCTCAACCCTGTAATTACTGGCGTTTCCTTCTGCATCAACATCATAATACACGGTGATTTTTCCGCCTTTTTTATCCAGAGCCTCCTTCGGATAAATAAGATGGTTCTGAATAATCTTTTTCGTCAAAGCAAATCCCGATTTCGGCTCTGGAGATTTTGTCTGCGCATTTGTTTTTAATCCAAATGATATGATAATCAATGCAATAAAAATGGATACTATTCTAAATATTTTCATACTCTAAATGATTAAGCACCGCAAATTTACAAATTTTTTAAATGATATACAAAAATTTTATATTTTTGTTCCCACGTCATTTCGACTGAAGCGTAGCGGAATGGAGAAATCTACTCCATACAAATACTTAAGCTCAAACTTGCAATAGATTTCTCCACTTCGCCTGGCGGCTTCGGTCGAAATGACAGAAAAGCAAAGTTAATATGAATAATTTCAATAAAAAAGAAGATTCTAACATGGTCTTCGGCGTGCATCCCGTCGAAGAAGTCATCAAGGCAGGGAAGGAGCTCGAAAAGGTTTTTGTCCAATCAGGACTGCGTTCTCCACAGATTTCGGAGATTGTGAGATATGCACATGAGCATGAGGTTCCTGTGCAGTTTGTTCCTATCGAGAAGCTAAACCGCCTCACTCGAAAGAATCATCAAGGAATAGTGGCGTTTGTGTGCCCGATATCTTATCAGACCATCGAAAATGTGGTGCCAATGGTTTACGACGAAGGTCGCATGCCGTTTATTGTCATTCTTGATAGAGTTACCGACGTGCGCAATTTTGGCGCTATCGCCCGTACCTGCTACGCTGCAGGCGTCGATGCCATTGTGATTCCATCTCGCGGAAGCGCTCTCATCAACGGCGATGCTATGAAGACGTCTGCAGGCGCATTATCATTAATTAATGTGTGCCGTGTTGAAAATATTAAAGACACCATTGATTTCCTGAAAGCTAGCGGCTTGAAAGTGATAGCGTTTTCTGAAAAAGGCAAGCAAACCATCTGGCAAGCCGACCTCACCGGACCTATCGCCATTATGATGGGTTCAGAGGAAGACGGCATCAGCGAGGCATATCTGAAACGTGTCGACGACCATCTCGTCATCCCGATGCCTGGCGACATCGATTCGCTGAACGTCAGCGTGGCGACAGGAATTGTCACCTTCGAGGTTGTGAGACAAAGATTACAATAAAAAAAAGAGCGATGCTGCAGCGTCGCTCTTTTTCTTTGATTTTCAAGTACCAATTAGTTTTCTTTCTTCTTAAGAACTTCTTTGATACGGGCTTTCTTACCGCGGAGACCTCTGAGGTAGTAGATTC
>JAFYNO010000050.1 GCA_017549705.1 Bacteroidales bacterium
AACCTCGCTCAAAGGTTCACCTGAAATGAGATTGCCGTCGTTATCAAGACGACCTTTGGTTTTTGCTATACCTTTTTGAGTTTGCGAAAATGCTGATACTGAAATAAGCATCGCAATAGTTAATAAAAGAAGTTTTTTCATGTTAAGAATATTTCGCACAAAATTACAATAGTATTTAGAAAAAAACAAGAAGATTTTAAACAAAAAAAGGGACGCCACATTGTGACGTCCCTACTTTCCACTTTAAACTTTAGAACTACTCTAAACTTTAAACTATAAACTCTAAACTAGTTTAGTCCTCGTCCTTCTTCGACTCCTCGTAAGCCTTCAACAGCTTGGTCTGGACATCGGCAGGAACCTGAGCGTACTCAGCATACTGCATTGTGAATGAACCACGACCTGAGGTGAGTGAGCTCAATGATGTTGAATAACGATCCATTTCTGCGAGCGGCACTCTTGCACGGATGATCTGGTAGTTACGGTCTGAATCCATTCCCATGATGATGGCGCGACGACCCTGGAGGTCGGTGTTGACTGCACCCATCATATCTTCAGGCATGCGAACTGTGAGATCGTAGATAGGTTCCATGATCTTAGGACCTGCTGCCTTGAATGCAATTGAGAATGCCATACGACCAGCGATCTTAAATGCCATTTCGTTTGAATCGACCGGGTGCATCTTACCATCGTAAACGTAGACGATGATATCACGTGCGTATGAACCTGTCAATGGGCCTTCTTCCAAGCGTTCGTTGATACCTTTCAAGATAGCCGGCATGAAACGTGCGTCGATAGCACCACCGACGATGCAGTTCTTGAAGATGAGCTTGCCGCCCCATGGGAGGTCGTACTCCTGAGTGTCACGGACCTGGAGGTCTGTAGGATCTGTATAGCCCTCATAGTAAGGAGCCAAGCGCATGTGAACCTCACCGAACTGACCAGAACCACCTGACTGTTTCTTGTGACGATAGTCGCCGTTAGCAGCCTTTGTGATAGTCTCTCTGTAAGGAATCTTAGGTGATGCGAACTCAACAGCAATCTTGTGAACGTTGTCGAGGTACCATTTAATTGTATTGAGGTGATATTCACCCTGGCACTGGAGGATATTCTGTTTCAACTCGCGTGACATACCTGTGATGATGGTCGGGTCTGTCTTGTGCATATCGTTGAGGATACCGCCAAGTTTCTCATCTTCCTGTGAGTTGACAGCCTTGATAGCGACTGAGAAGATAGGTGTTGGGAACTGGATTGCCGGGAATGCAGCTTCAGCGACTTTTGCGTCGACGAGGCTATCGCAAACGCGGACATCTTTCAACTTGATTGTTGAGATGATATCACCAGCGCAAGCTTTCTCGACTCTCTCGCGGTTCTTACCGTTAGAAACGAGGATCTGTGAGATACGCTCTTTGTTGCCTGTACGTGGGTTGACGAGGTCTTGAGCCTCTGTCACTGTACCACCGTAGATACGAGCCATAGCGACGTCACCGACGTTCTGTTCGTTAGAAATCTTGAAGAAGAACATTGCTGTAGGCTCGTTCACGTCGTTGTGGAACTCTGTGCCGTTTTCAGCTTTGATAGGAGCAACGTGTGCCGGTGATGGGCAAGCGTTGACGATGAACTCGAGAAGACGTGTCACGCCTGCACCGCTCTTTGCTGCGCCGCAGATGACAGGGAAAATCTCGCGTTTTGCGATACCCATACGGATACCTTTTTCCATATCTTCCTCTGAAAGTGTACCTTCGTCGAAGAATTTCTCCATGAGGGCATCGTCACCTTCTGCAGCGTGCTCAATAAGAGCATCGTGAAGCTCAGCAGCCTTGTCAGCGAGGTTAGCCGGGATGTCCTGAACCTCAGGAGCGCCATTGCCGTTCTTGAAAACGAGCATCTTCTTCATGATGAGGTCGATAACAGCGTTGAAGCCTTCACCAGCGTTCACTGGGAACTGGATTGGAGTGACCTTATCGCCGAAGTATTCTTTCAACTGATGAATTGTATCATCGAAGTTAGCGTTGTTGTGGTCGAGCTGGTTCATGAAGAACACGACTGGCTTGTTGGTGTTGGCAGCGTGTTTCCATGCATTTTCTGTTGTAGCCTCAACACCTGACTGTGAGTTGACTGTGAACACAGCTGTATCAGCAGCGGTCAGACAAGCGACGATATCGCCAGAGAAATCGCTAAAGCCAGGAGTATCCAAAATATTGATTTTCTTGTCGTTAAAGATTGTGTAGCACAAGCTGGCGTTAACAGAGATACCGCGCTCCATTTCGATTGGGCGGTAGTCTGACACTGTGTTCTTGCTGGTAGTGTCGCCTTTTCTGTTGATGAGCTTACCTTCGAAAATCATGTTTTCGGCAAGCGTGGTCTTTCCGGATTTAGCAGCTCCAATGAGAGCTATGTTACGGATGTCGTCTGTCTGAAATACCTTCATTTTGTTTAAATTCTATATTTATTAATACTTTTTTTCAATGTGGGTGCAAAAGTACATAATTTTTCAATACCTATTTAAAATAATAGGAATTAATTTTTTCCCACTGATTATCATTAAGTTTTGCTCCCATTACTTGAATGACATTTCCTGCCAAACATGTACCTAATTCACCGCTCTTTTGCAAATCATATCCATTGATAAGTCCCGCCATGAAACCAGCAGCGTACATGTCGCCAGCGCCAGTGGTATCAATAACATTCACCTTGTTACAGCCAACAGTGACTTTTTCGTTGCCATGCTTGATCATCGAGCCTTTGCTTCCGACTTTAACAACGGCAATTTTGCAATGCTTTCCAATGAATTCCAACGCATCCTCAGGAGTGCTGTGTGTCAAAGCCTTAGCCTCTTCCTCGTTGGCGAAAACGATGTCAATTTGTGGCAGAAGTTCAATCAAAAAGTCGCGGTTATCCTCAACAACATTGTATGACGCAAGATCAAGAACCACCTTGCAGCCAGCTTGTTTCGCAAGCTCGATTGCTTTCTTGAAAAGCGGACGGTTTGCGATGAGATAACCCTCAACATAGCAGTAATCCCAGCCTTTGAAAATGTCCAAAGTAAGGTGACTGTCGCTCAGCAAAATAGCTGCTCCGAGGTGAGTTGCAAAGGTGCGTTCGCCATCAGGAGAAATGATAGCCTGAGCGATGCCTGATGGCACATCACCATGGAACATTATCGGCTTCACACCAACGGATTGCATGGCGTCGTCGAAGAACTTTCCGACTTTGTCATTGCCAGTAAAACCAATAAATCCGGTCTTCACACCACACTTTGCCAAGCCATGGATGGTGTTGGCTGCCGATCCTCCTGGTGCCATTGAGTTATCGAATTTTTCCAAAGCCTTAGCGACTTTTGCCGCAACCTTTTCGTCGACAAGCTGCATCGAGCCTTTTGGCAACCCTAACTCATTGAGGATGTTGTCGTTATCAATTCTAGTTAAGATGTCAACTAATGCATTACCGATTCCTAATACTTTTTTCATAGTTAGTTCTAATTATTATGAGATTCCTCACTTCGTTCGGAATGA
>JAFYNO010000051.1 GCA_017549705.1 Bacteroidales bacterium
ACGAGCTCGATCACATTGAAAATGAAGAAGGTTTGATGCGCTTCACCGACAATCTCATCGACCGTTTCGGAGAACTCCCGCCTCAGGCTAACGACCTTTTGAATACTGTGCGTTTACGTTGGATTGCACGCGACCTCGGCTTCGAAAAAATCGTCCTCAAAAAAGGCGACATGACCTGCTATTTCCTGCAAGATCAGGAGTCGGAATACTTTAACACGGCGACTTTCAACAAAATCATCCGCTACGCTTCCGACCATCTGAAACGTTGCCAGTTTAAGGAGCAAAACGGCAAAAACATATTGATTTTCAAGGTTGTTGACAGAGTAAAGGACGCTTTGGATTTGTTGCGGGAAATAAATTCTTGATTTTGAAAAAATGTTTATATTTGCAAAAAATAAATTAGGAATATGACAACATTATTTTTAGGCGGTCTCGGAACCGGTGAAATACTTCTTATCGTGCTGGCTATTTTGCTGCTTTTCGGCGGCAAGAAACTCCCTGAGCTGATGCGCGGAATGGGCAAGGGCGTCAAGGAATTCAAAGATGCCATGAATGAGCCGAGCGGCGATAAAGACGAGAAGAAAGAAGAAAAACCAGAGGAGAAATAGCCTCAAATGGCAGACGTTCAAATGACTTTCGGCGAGCATCTCGATGAGCTTCGTAAAGTATTGATGCACATCGGGGGTGTGTTCGTCTTTTTGTTTTTGGTGCTTTTTACTTTTTGTAAAGGATATATAATAGATATTGTTTTTTATCCTTCGGATTGTGACTTTATCACAAATCGGCTTTTTGCAATAAATACAAATCCATTAAATCTTTATAACACCAAGATCGCGGGTCAGTTTATGCTTCATATCAAAGCATCGGCAGTAGGCGCATTAGTCATTGCGTTTCCGTATATCATCGGGCAGCTGTGGGGCTTTGTGAAGCCGGCTCTATCGACAAATATGAAACGCCGTACTCGCTTGATAGTCTGGAAGATAGTGTTTTGGTTTTTTCTCGGAGTGGCGTTCAGCTATTTCATCATCGCACCTCTCGGAATTAACTTCCTCGCAAATTACGAGGCTAACGGCAGCATACAAAACATCATCGATGTGAGCTCGTATGTGAGCACTGTTTTAGGCGTTTGTCTCGCAGCCGGACTGGTGTTTCAGCTGCCTCTACTGATAAGACTTTTGGCCTCAATCGGCATCGTTTCTTCAGCTTGGCTAAGGAAAAACCGCAAAATCGCCATAGTTGTCATCTTGGTGCTCTCGGCACTCATCACGCCGCCCGACATCATCAGTCAGCTGTTGATTTTTGTGCCGTTTTACATTTTATACGAATATGGGATTAGCATAGCTAAAAATATTGAAAAGCAAAATGCAGACAGATAGAACAAGGGAATTGGAGACTAAAGGCATTGGCACTCTGTTACTTATGTATGCCTTGCCGTCGGTGGTGAGTCAGGTTATCTCATCGGTTTACAACATTTGTGACCGTATTTTCATCGGACACGGAGTGGGCGCGCTCGCAATAGCGGGATTAGCCATCACCTTGCCGATTATCAATATCATCCACGCTTTTGGAGCTTTGATCGGAGTGGGAGCAGGGGCGAGAATGTCGATAGTTTTGGGTAAGAAAGACATCAACTGGGCGGAGAATATCCTTGGCAATAGCGTCATTTTCACCGTTATTCTGAGCGGACTGGTAATGCTGTTTTCGTATATCTTCCTCGACAAAATTTTGTTCGCCTTTGGCGCGACAGCCGAAACCGTCGCTTACGCCCGTGAGTACATGGTCATAGTGCTTCCGGGAATGTTCCTTACCACTTTGGCGTTCAACCTCGTCTCGCTGATGCGTTCGTCGGGCTATCCCAACCAGTCGATGATAGTGCTAGTGTCGGGTGCGGTGCTCAACATCGGTCTCGACGCCCTGTTTATCTTCGTTTTCAAGATGGGAATAGCAGGTGCCGCTTGGGCTACCACCATCTCGATGGCGTTCGCAAGCTTCCTTGCGATGCTGCATTTCGTAAAACGCGACTCGTTCATCCGTTTCCATCGTCACGGATTTCAGCCGAAAGGTTATATCTTCAAAAACATTCTGTTGATAGGATTGAGTCCATTCTTGATGAACGTGGCGGCTGCCGGAGTGGTTGCTATTTTGAACAAACAACTCATAAAATACGGCGGCGATATGGCAGTGGGCGCATACGGCATCGCCAACAGCTACATCCTCATCATGATAATGATAATCCTCGGAGTGTGCATGGGAATGCAGCCAATAGCTGGCTACAACTACGGTGCCGGTCACCCCGAGAGACTCAAACGCGTCTATACCCTGACGATGAAAGTCTGCGTTCTGTTGGGCATTGTCACTGCCGTCATCGGTTGCACCATGCCTCGCATCATCTCGATGGCGTTTACCAGTGACCAGATTTTGCTCGACATCTCGCAGATGGCGTTGCCTTACATCACCGTGATGACGCCACTTATCGCCTTCACCATTGTCAACTCCAACTTCTTCCAGAGCATCGACAAGCCATGGATAGCTATTGTCACCAGCCTTTCGCGCCAGGTCATCTTCCTCATCCCGATGATGTTTATCATGCCGATAATCTTTGAGGATCTGGGATTCGACAGTCTTCAGGGCGTTTTCGCTTCTTGCACAGTGTCCGATGTCTTCGGAGCGATATTGGCGTTAGTGCTGTTGCTGTCGCAGAGGAAGGTGTTTAGATATATAAAATAAAAAACGACAACTAATTGATATTCAATCAGTTATCGTTGCTTGTGGAGGATACCGGACTCGAACCGGCCACCTTTAGATTGCGAACCTAACGCTCTACCAGATGAGCTAAACCCCCTTATTTTCAGGTTGCAAAATTACATAATTTTTTAATGTAAAGCATATTCATCTTAAATTAATTTTAGCCATTAGGTATTAGCCATTAGCTATTAGGAATGAGTTCCCAAAAACTAATGGCTAATAGCTAGTGGCTAATGGCTAAAAATCTTCAAAAAACTTGATAAACATTATGAACTTTTATATATCTTTGCAACCCGAAAAAATAAGATTTATTAACCATGGAAATTGAACTTTATATTATCAGAAGAGTTAACGCCTTGCTGCAAGCAACCGACGCTAAGATTGTGAAACGCCTCGAAGGCGGAATGAGTAATTACACTTATGTGGTTGAGTGTCAAGGTGAATTATATACATACCGTGTGCCGGGTAAGTTTGCCGAACGTTTTGTTGACCGCGTGGAAGAAGACGCCAACATTAAGGAAGTTGAGAAACTCGACCTTAACAACGAGACCGTTTACGTTGAGATTCGCTCTGGTGAGAAACTGGCAAAATATGTTGACGGTACCATCATGTCGACAACCGACGTGGTTTCGTACAACGAGATGTCGGTGAAAGCTCTGAAGAAACTGCACAACAGCAACCTGAAGTTCAGCGACTACAACGCTTTCGGCCGTCTCGACAACTACGAGAAATATTGCACCGACCTGGGTTTCAAACATCCTCAGGAATATGTCGAGCTTCGTCATACTCTCGACGAGATGCGCAAGCTTTACAAAGAGGTGAAAAAGGTTCCGTGCCACTGCGACTATCAGCCAACAAACCTCGTCATCGCAAAGGATAAGTTCTATGTTTTGGACTGGGAATTTGCAGGTATGAACGACCCGTTCTATGATATCGCTTGCTACGGAAACGCCGGTTTCGACAAGGCTTTGTCGCTGCTTGAGGCTTATGTTGGTCACAAACCGACACAGGAAGAGCTGAACCGTCTGTATTTCCACCGCGCATTCCAATGCCTGCAGTGGTTCAATGTGGCCATCTTCAAAGATAAAGTCGGCCTGAGCAAAGATTTGAATATGGATTTCAACGCCGTTGCCTTTATGTTCTTAGGTATGGCGAAGGATCTGATTGGAAATTGCAGTAATAACTAATACATCATATCGCTGAAGCCGAAACCTTCGTCGAGACCGAGCTCAGCGCGCACCTCTTCGGAGAGGCTCGCAGGACTCCATGCCGGCTCGAAGGTCAGCTCCACATCACACGACTTAACGCCCATTATAGCGCTGACTTTCTCCTTAACGAAATTAGGGAGATAGTC
>JAFYNO010000052.1 GCA_017549705.1 Bacteroidales bacterium
AATTCCATCTTCTTCAGGAATTCAGGTACTTCGTTTTCCAAGAACTCTTTCTTCTGTTCTGAAAGAATCTTCTCCTTCGCGTCCTCGCAAACGTAGAATCCTATTCCGCGTTTGGTTGCGATGATCTCTTTCATCTGCAGTCGCTCGAATGCGCGCATCACCGTGTTGGGGTTCACTCCCAGTTCGATGCCGAGCTCGCGCACTGACATCACACGGTCACCGCTGCGGAACTCACCATTCAAGATGCGCTCGCACACATGGTCGTAGATCTGCAGATATATAGGTTTATGTCCGTTGAAATCCATAATCAATACTTTTGAGTTTTAATTTTACGGTAAACGCCGAACAGCATCAGGGCTGAAACGATGATTTCAGTATACAGAGCGACATTCATCCAGATAAATATCATGCGTTCGATGAATTCAGTGACATTGTCTTCGTCTATCTGTTTGAAATATTCGGTAAGAGCCTCATTGTTTGCCACATAGTTGACGAAGATTATCATAATTATGATAGCCAAAAGAATCAATATTCCAATCATCTTGCCAGTTTTGTGCTTTTTGAAAATCATGTTTCCAAACATGAAGATTGCAGAAAGTGTCAAAGTACCGAGAATGCTTAAAATTGTTAGGAATGAAGGTGATAAACTGTTGACGAATATCGGCCATGTGTCATCTAAAAGCATTTTTGCATCTTGATAATCAAAAGCATAGTTGATTTGAGCATATCTGTCGAAATATACAGAAACTGCAAAACCGTCGTATGGTCCGTTGAAGAGTGCCAGAATGCTGTCGATGGCGAGTGCACCTGCTATATATATAATAGGTGTGACGATTACGCAGTAAATTACCATGCTGAGGAACTTCTCGAGTGTCGATGCCGGCAACATGGCGTAGACGATGCCTTTGCGAGAGTCGTTGCAGTATTTGTAAAGTCTTACTGGTGCTATGATTAGAGCAATTTTTGCAAGAGTGTCAATGACACTTATTCTTCCGAATGCATCTAAAATATCCTTGGTGCCATCACTCGGCATGAGGCTTGTGAACAAGTAAACGACTACTGGAATAGCCCATAAAATTGCCAAAGCCAGAATAATGTTCGGGAAAAAGTTCAGTCCGTCGTGTTTGAGGATTTTTCCGAAACGGTTGATATTGAATGTGTTGTTCATTTCATTAAGTTTTTGATGGTTTCTTTATTCTTCATTACCGCATTGAACAGCGCCTCGATATTGACGTTGCTTTCCAAATGTTCATCGTTTGGCATCACGTTGATGTAGCCGCCTGGCAGCATCTCGGTGTAGTAGGCGTTCTGCAGTCTCTCAGGACCATATTCAAAGTAAATCTTGTCGGTGATTTCAGCGAAGTTGGCGTTCATCAAAACATCGTCGCGGTCCAAAATCACGATTGGGTCGATGAGGTTCTCAACATCTTTCACCTGATGGGTCGATATGATGACGGTTGTCTCGTCGCTGCAATATTGCGAAATCACCTTGCGGAACAAGGCTTTCGAGGGAATGTCGAGACCGTTTGTCGGCTCATCGAGGAAGAGGTAGTCGGTCTGCAACGACATTGCGCATGCCAACAATGCTTTCTTCTTCTGACCATGTGAGAGCTCGTTGAATTTTTTGCTCAAGTCGACTTCAAGTTCGCCCATAAGCTTGTTGAACAACCCGAAGTCATAGCGAGGATAGAAACATCCTATTTTCTGGATGAACTTCTCAGGTGTGGTGTCCTCGGTGATCACTTCCTCAGGAAGGAAGTATACGTTTTGCAGGAATTCAGGCTGACGCATCGATGGTGTGAGACCGTCGACTGTTACGCTGCCGTGTTGTGGCTTCTGCAGACCGCATATTAATTTTAATAAGGTGGTCTTGCCGACGCCGTTTTCGCCCAAAAGTCCGTAGATGTTGCCTTTCTGGAACTCCAGGCTGATGTTTTTGAAGACTTGCGTGTTTTTGTAAGCGAAGTCTAAATTATTGATTTTAATCATGATAGAAAAAATTTGTTGTCATTTTTACCTCTGTATTAGTCATCTAATACACTGCAAAAATACAACAAATTTTTTACATGTCAAGAAAAAAATGAAATTTTTTTGTCATTTCGACTGAAGCGTAATGAAATGGAGCGAAATGGAGAAATCCTTATTTAACGGAATCATATTATTGTTTACGTTAAACAAGGATTTATTCGCCTGTGGCGAATGCTTTCGCTTCGCTCAGGTCTCGACTTCACTTCGTTACGCTCGAAATGACGAACAACTATTTCTTAATACTAAGAATTACTCCTAGCGCCACTCCCAACGCTGCTGCAAACAACACCTGAAGTGTTCCTGGCAACAGGAAAGTGATAGTGTGAGCCGGATACCAGAAAAACGGAATGGTTTTCTTAAACACAAATCCATACTGGATGTTCCAGTTGATTTTTTCAGCCATTGTCTGCTGGATGTTGAGCGGACTGCTGAAAAATCCTGCCAGCGAACCGCCGGTCTCAGCGATGTGGATGTCGGTGATTTTGTGGAATGTCATGAAGACTGGCGCAAACAGGGTGTTCATCAGCACGCTGATGCAGAGTGCCACGAAGAACTTACCCCAGCTAAGGTCGTTGGCGAACCACCAAGCCGCCTTCTTGATATGGAATCCTTTTTCAAGAAGAACGACGGTTCCGGTCTTGAAGATGGTCATAGCTGAGGCGATGACGACGCCAAGCACGCCCCAAACGAGCATCTTTGGAAGAAGTCCGAAGCCTTCTTTATAATAAACGCCTTCTTTGATGCGCAAAGAAAGCATCTCGCCGAAGGTTCCGAGGATGGCGAACTTAAAGAAGCTCATCAGTAGTCCATGATGTTTGGTGGCGCTGATAAACCAATCCCATGCTCCTGGGATAAAAGCGAAGCCGCAGATCACTGCGGCTATCACTGCTAATGTTATTTTATCTGACTTTTTCATTACTTCTCGATTCTAATTCTTGCGTCGACGGCTGTCACGTAGCGTGGGTTGCCGAGCAACGGGTTGAGGTCCATTTCAGCAATCTCAGGAGCGGCCTGCACCAATGCGCTCACGCGAGCTACCTGATCGGCATAGAGGTCGAGGTTGACACCTTCCTGACCGCGAACGCCTTGCAAAATCTTGTATCCTTTGAGTTGCTTGAGCATCTCCTTGGCTTCGCCAGCTGTGATAGGAGCGAGGGCGCTCTGAACGTCCTTCAGCACCTCGATGAAGATACCGCCCAAGCCGAAGAAGATCTGATGACCGAACTTCGGATCTTTGATAGCGCCGATATAAACGTCAATACCGTCAAGCATTGGGTACATCTCTACTGCGTATGTGTCTTTAATGACGATCAAGCGGTCGAATTCTTTAGCTACTGTATCGAGATCTTTCACACCGAGTGTCACGCCGCCAACGTCTGATTTGTGAAGCGGACCGACAACCTTCATCACCAGCGGCACGTCTTTCGAGCAGCCGACTTCTTTTGCGAATGCGAGTGCGTCTTCTTTCTTGCTGACTTCCACTGATTTCTTGCGGCTGATGCCAGCAGCGTCGAGCAACTCGTTGTAGTCGGAAATCTCAAGATATCCTGACTTGCAGCGGTCGATGGTCTTGCGGATGCGAGCCACGTCGATCTTAGGCAGCTCAACATGTTCAGGCTGTGGTTTTGGAGTGTTGTAAACTTTGCAAATAGCGTTACCTAATACGCATTCCTCAGGGAAGTTGATGCGGCCTTTTGCAATAAAGTCGTTGATTTCGTCCTTCACGTTGATAATTGAAGGTAAAACCGGGAAGATAGGCTTCTTGCAGGTCTTCATCTTCTCGTCGAGAAGGTCGTAAACCTCTTTGTTGCTGAACAATCCAGGTGAACCGAAGATGACAACTGAGAAGTCGATGTCGGTGTATTCGTTTTCAACTGTGTCGATGATATATCCAAGCTGTTCGGCTGTTCCTGTCGCGAGGAAGTCGATAGGGTTACCAACTGATGAGCCGCCGAAGAGTTTTGCCAACAATGCGGCGCTTGCCGGATGGTCTTTCAATGGTGGCACTTCCATGCCGCCGTTGCTTAAAACGTCTGTTAACATAACAGCAGGACCGCCTGCGTGAGTGATGACGGCGCAGCGTTTGCCTTTGATTTCTGGGTGCATGAACACACCGCACACTGTCGTCAACTCCTGACGGTTGTTGCAGCGTACGATACCTGCCTTGCGGAACAATGCATCGACAGCGGCGTCGTTGGTGGCGAGAGCGCCTGTGTGTGATGAAGCTGCACGTGAGCCTGCCGCTGAACCTCCTGATTTAATAGCTGCGATATGGCATCCTTTATTGATGAGGCTGCGTGAGTGTTTCAGCAATCTCTGTGGGTCGCCAATCTTTTCCATGTAAAGCATGATGACACGGCTTGACTTCACTGGGTCGAATGTTTCGTCCAAATGTTCCAAAACGTCCTCGATACCGAGCTGAGCGCTGTTACCAACTGCCCAAACGCTGTTGAATTTCAATCCGTTGCTGATGCCGTATTCTTTAATGAACACTGCTGTTGCTCCTGAACCAGTGATGAAATCAACTCCGTGAGGGTCGAGGGTTGGGATAGGAGTGTCGAAACAACCTGCGTAGTTCACGTTGAGGAAGCCTGTGCAGTTAGGACCTATCAAGCTGCCGCCAACGCTGTTGATGGTGTCGACGATATGTTTTTCGATCTCGGCACCTTCGTGGCTCTCTTCTGAGAATCCAGCGCTGATGATGATAAAGCCTTTGCAGCCCTTTTCTTTTGCCAACACATCCACTGTCTGGGCGCAGAACTTAGCGGCGATGCAGAGGATGGCGCAATCAACCTGCGGAAGATCATTGACACTGGCATAGCATTTAACGCCTTGCACCTCGGTTTCTTTCGGGTTCACTGCGTAAACAGGACCTCTGAACGGGCTCTCCAAGAGGTTTTTCAATGCTTTTCCACCAGGTTTGTGAATGTCACTCGACGCACCGCACACAACGATGCTTTTCGGATTTAATAACTCTTTTGCAATCATGATAATATCTTTTAACTTTAAACTTTAAACTCTCAACTTTTAAATTTTTTGGGTCGCCTTCGGCTCAAAATCTTATAAAAATCTATTTAAAAAATCTTAAAACCATTCTTCCAAATTATTTTTTTCGATTTTTATAAAGATTTTTTTAAGATTTCTGCCCGCTAGGGCATCCCGAAGGAACAACAAAGCGAATAGCTTGTTGTTTGTTTTCTACAATTATCTTTTCTCCTTCCAAAATTTCTCCATCTAAAGAAACACAAAATCCTTTGCCGCCTTCAATTACCACTTGTTTCGCTCTGCGATAAACCACATATTTCTCGAACTTCGGATTGTCGAGATGCGTTCCGTTTGTATAATATTTTTTCAATATTGCGAATTTGATTCTTGAGACTGGCTTTATGAGGCACACTTCCATGAGACCGTCGTCGTTCAATGAACGAGGCGCGCATTTGTAGCTGCCGCCGACGAATCTACCGTTTGCGATGGTGCAGAGGCAAATCTTGCCATCGTTGAGTTTCTCGCCATCGGCATAAACGGTGCAACGAGTGCGCATTCCTGTCAAAAACGCCCAAAACACAGCGATAGGGTAGCACATCTTGCCACCAATGATAGGATAACGGCGAATTTTGTGCATCATCTTCGCAACTATAGAATCCAATCCGAAATGTGTGGCGTTTATCGCAAAACGTTCGTTGACCTGCATGATGTCGACACGATGTTCGGTGCCGTGCATGGCATTTTCAACGTTTCTAAAAGTCTGTAAATCAGCGTAATACTTGATGTAATCGTTGCCGCTGCCATAAGCTAACACGGCCAAACTTGCATTTGGATAGCCGTAGATGCCGCTTGCCACCTTGTTGAGTGTGCCGTCGCCACCACAGGCATAAAAGCGCACCTCCTCGTCGGGATGAGCCTCGAGGTAAGATTTTATACGACTGATATTGTCTTTTGCTGAATCTGGAGTAAATAATTCATAGTCAATAACTTCGCTTTCGTTAGCAATAGCTTTCATGACCTCATTTAGGCATGAATGCTCGCCCGCGACAGTATTAACAATGAAAATATGCTTCATTCTCGTTCCCAAATTTTTGCAAAAATAGGGAAATTAAACTAATACACCAAATTAATTTTTAATATAAGCGTAGGTAATGACTTTACCGTCTCTTTTTATTGCAAAATGCCATGCGTCGTCGACTTTTTTGCGATAGATGCGGAGCGTGTCGCTTTCCAGACTCTCAGCCTCGTAATGTATCTCTAATTCCTTGAGCGTCATGGATTCCAGCTCTTTGATAGAGAACGAGTCGAGGATCATCATGCAGTATTTGGCATTGTTGGTATGATGTGAGATGTCGATGTCGCAGGCGCGGATGACTCTCTCGTAAACGAAGTCGTCTTCGGTGAAGTCGTCTTTAAACCTTTTGAATGTCGGCTCACATGCTTTCTCCGGAAGGAATTGAATGTCAGGATATTGCACGCTGTCGGTCTTGCGCAAACGACGTGTCTCTTTGTCGAGGATAACCCATTCTGCGATGCTGTTGACGGCTGGCGTCATATCGGTTTTCAGGATCTGATACGAACGGAAGCAGCGCAGCGTCTCAGGTCCAGAGGGCCATGTCTTCAGGATGACGTCGTCGTGGTCTTTGACGACGCTTTTGAACTCGAATTTTATGCGACGCACCACCCAGAAGGCGTTGTCGCGTTGCATCATCGTCGGCTGGTCGATACCGAGGGCGGTCGCGTTGGCATCGGCGAGCTCCTCAAACAAGGTCTGCATCATGAAAGGACTCAGTCTGTTCACGCTGTCGCAATGACTCGACATCACTTTGAAATTCTTAGTATAGTTATTGTTATTCATATCGTTGTTTTTTTTTCTCTCGCAGATTTCGCTGATAACACGGAAATCTTCCACAGTCCTGTCTGCGATATCTGCAGCTCGCGACGCGAGCAATCCCGCAGATTAAAATGTGGAAGAACAGAAAAATCTGCTAACTCTGCGTAATCTGCGAGAAGTTAATTCTTCTCTGTCTCACCGCTTCGAATGTCACAATCGCCGTCGTCACGCTCACATTCAGCGAGTCGGCGATGCCGTTCATTGGGATGATGATGTTCTGATCGGCGGCGTCAACCCATTGCTGGGAGATGCCTGTAGCCTCGGTTCCCATCACTATGGCGGATGCTTTCTTAAAGTCGGCGTCGAGGTAATCGATTGAGGCTTTAAGATATGTGCAATATATAGTGATGTTGTTGTCTTTCAGCCATTTGATGCATTCTTCCGACGAGCAGGCGAACAGCGGTACCGAGAAGATGCATCCCACGCTAGCTCTGATGGCGTTGGGGTTGTAGAGATCCGTTCTCGGGTCGGCTATTATCACCGCGTCGACGCCTGCGGCGTCGGCGGTGCGCATCACGGCACCGAGATTTCCTGGCTTTTCAACTGTTTCGAGCACTATTATCAGCGGATTTTTCTTCGGTTTAAACTGCTGTAACTTAGCGTATTTAGGGATAGCGACAGCTAAAAGTCCGTCGCTGCCTTCGCGGTAGGCAATCTTTTCGAACACTTCCAACGAGACTTCCTCAATCGAGCGCGCCGGGAGCTCAGTTCCATCCTTAGCTATCTCAGCACACACAAACAAAGTATCAATCTCGAAGCCGCACGCCACGGCGCGCTCGATCTCGCGTCGTCCCTCAATGAGGATACGGTTCTGCTCACGACGCTCCGAAGCCTTCTCTAACTTAATGATATTCTTAATCTTAGGATTAGTCTTGCTCGTAATCATAGCTATGCCTCCTTTTTCTTTATCTGTGAGAAAATCAAACCGACGACAACTAACACGATGCCGATAATCTTGTTGCCCGACAGTGCTTCAATGCCTAATATAAAACTGAAAATGCCAGTAAACACTGGGATTAAATTGCTATACACGTTGGCTCTCGAAGCGCCTAGCTTGCTGAAAGCGTAAGCCCACAACGAGTAGGCGACAGCGCTGCATAGCACACCGAGACAAACCAACGGCACGATATATTCGCCTATATTACCGAAATTCGACGGCTCAAACTGCTCCATGATGATGGTCATCGGGAGAAAATATATCATGCCGACGATATTCTGCATCCAAGTGATAGTCAATGGTTTATATAGCTTTGTCAGCTTCGCCAATGAGATAGAATAGCCTACTGCCACCAGCACCGCACAAAACAGGAATATCACTCCTTTTGTCGATGCCACGAACTCGAGATTCTTGTTTATAAGCATCACCATCACTCCGACAAACGAGACGATGAAACCTAGGATGTTCATCGGTGAGAGTCTCTCTTTCAGGAAAATGGTAGCCGCCACGGGTGTCACCAGCGGAATCATCGCGATGATGGCGGAACCGATGATAGGAGATGTGTTTTTTAGTCCATAACCCTCAAAAATGAAATATAAAAACGGCTCAAACATCGCCGCCAACGCAAATAAGCCTAAATGCTTGCGCTCTACTTTTTCATTTAACCCGAAAACAAACAGTATCGCAGTAAAGAAAATCGTCGCCACCACAAGGCGTAGAAATATCGTCGCCGTAGGGTTGAGATTACGATACACCTGGGTCGACCAGATGAACGATAACCCCCAGATAATCATAGCGATAACGCCCGCAATATGAACTATGTAATTTCTGTTTTTCATGGTGCAAAAATATCAAAAAAAATCCATCTGTAATTCAAAAATAATCTGTAATTTTGTCATTATGAAAAAAGTTTTGAAATATATCCTTTATGTCTTCGGGATTGGCGTTGCATTGCTTGTTGCAATGAATATCTTCGTGCCGGTTTATGTATTCGACGAGCCAGTTCCTTTTCATGGTGATTATCTTTTGAATCCATATCAAGATATCGACTCAACATATTGGAAATGCTGCAACTTCCATGGTCATACTCGTCAATATGGAGGCGTGACTAACGGCAGAAATAACGGCAACGCGGTTTACGATAGCATGTATCGTCTTTTCGGCTATGACCACGTCGGAATCTCTGATTATAATAAGGTGAATGTCTTTGAAAATGATAAAGATCCAGGATATATACCCGGTTACGAGCATGGCTACAATATCTGGAAGACGCATCAAGTGTGTCTGGGCTCAAAGAAGGTACGACGCATCGATTATTTCTTCTATCAGACTTTGAGTCATAAACAGCACATGCTCAATAAGTTAAGCGAGCAAAATAGAGTGGTGGCTGTGGCTCATCCTAGCTTCGTGGATGGCAGCTATAACGTGCGCGACATGAAATATCTCAGCAACTATAAGATTATGGAGGTGCTGAATGGTTTCGTCAACTCGCCTGAACATTGGGATATGGCGCTTTCAAACGGTCATCTGGTCTATCTAATAGCTGATGATGACACTCATGATGTGCTGAAAGTCAATGATATAGCGATGAGAATCACTTATCTCAACGCTAAAGACAACGATGCCGATCAGCTTTATGACGCGTTTCTGTCGGGCAAGGCTGTCGGAGTTCATTTTAAACTCGACAGAGAAGAAAAGATGGACGATAAAGTCGCTCGATTCAAACGTGACATACCTTATTTATATAGAGCCAAACTCGATGGCAAATATTTCGCTATAAGTGTCTCGAAACCAATTAAGAATGTCAAATTCATCGGGCAAAACGGCACGATTTTGAAGGAGAGAGCTTTCAAAAAAGGCAGTGATGTCACTGAGGCTTTTTATAGCATACAGCCGTCCGACCAATACGTTCGCACTGTCATACAGTTCTTCGATAACAGCACCATGTGGCTCAATCCTGTCACGCGCCACGAAAGCGCTAGCATAACAAAACAGCGTCTTGACCATATCTCTTACGCCTGGACCGCGACGCTGTGGATGATTTATCTCGGAATTATTCTGTTGATAATCAAATTGGTGCAAAAATACACGCAGAATAAAAAAATACACATAGAGTAAAATCTTTTACACGTAGAATAAAACGAAATACACGCAGAATAAAGTTTCTGTCGTGACAATGGTCTATTTTTGCGGTCCGAAAATTAACCATATTAAAAAATATAAAACTATGGAGAAGACCGTAAATAGACTCAAAGACTTGGCTATTTGCGCGGCAATAGCGCTAGCGCTATTGCCGGCAACAATGAATGCACAAAACGACATGTTTTTCCATGACGGTTTTGATGACAATTCCAATAAACGTGAAGTAGAAACATTATATGGCTTGGCTAACGAGCCTTTCGGAAATGCAATAACTCCATTCGGCTTCGGTGGCACTTTCGGCAGCAACGCACCAATCGGTAGCGGTTTGCTGATAATGTTAGCCGCAGGCGCAGGATACGCTGCCATGCGCAGCAAACGCAGCCGTAGAAAGACGATCACCTTATTGCTGGCTTGCGCTTTGACACTTTCTTTTACACAATGTGGAAAAAAGAAGCTGGAAACGATAACCACAAATGGTGAAACCGTAAACATCACACTTAATGCCGGTGGAGGCCGACATATCATCGAACCAGGTCCGGATTATGTGCCAATCACTTACGAGACAGGTGATGTGATATATGTGAGCAACGGAGGTCGTTACTCAGGCAAACTTATATGCGGAGGCGAAGATCACGATTTTTCGGGTACGATTACTATCAACGACCCTAACGATGAGCTCTATTTTTACTTCCTCGGCGGACTCAAAACCGATGACCTCGACCCTGACACTCAATCAATTACAGTCGATATAAGCAATCAGGGCGGTAAACTTCCAGTGCTTTCAATGGGTCATACCGATTATGATGAAAATGAAACCTACTACAGCTGCTGGCTCGCTAACAAATGCGCCCTGGTGGAGTTTGATCTGGAACAGCCTACATCATGGCCAGTTAGAATATGCAATATGTTTTCTATAGCAAAAATTGATTTTGCCAACCCTGGAATAACTCCGACAGGCGAGCTGGATGCAATCACCTTATATCCGCAATCCGCTGGTTGTGATGTTAGCTATAAGAAAAAATGGGCTATTCTTTTGCCAGGAGAATCGCGTCATTCAGTCGCTAGGATCATGTATAATAAAACTAACAATGATGAATATTATAATTATTATGATATTGATGACGTCCAGGCTCTAGAAAATGGTGATTATATATATGGAAATGATGCAATTGCGATAAACAACACTGCTGCGCCTACAAATAAAAATCTGTTCATTGTAAGCGATAATGGTAATGTTGTGGAGTTTGCACCTGGTAACCTGCAATATAATGTGGTGACAAATACTTGGCGTTTTGCAGAGCATCCTTGGGATTATGTTGGCAATGCTTCCAATGGAACAGTATATGTGAATAATGTTAAATGTAATAATGCTTTGGTTGCTTCTGATTATTCAGGATGGATTGATTTATTTGGTTGGGGATGTACGGGATATGCAGATTCATATTATGGCACAACTAATTATCATCCATACGATAATGAATATGCGGTCACAGAAGAGATAAACTCAAAGTATGGACCTGCAGGTGTTCAGAACTTAACTCTGCAAAATAAGTCTGATTGGGGCTGTGTTGATATTTCAAATAGTACAGAAGAAGGGTGGCGAACTCTAACTTATAAAGAGTGGACCAATCTAAGAATGTATCATTATAATACTTATATTCGTACTTATCAGGGACAAATTACTTATGAGTTTAATAATGTAACACATAAAATAAATGGTCTCATTATTCTTCCTGATAAAATTTGGGATGGTGGAGAGTTTACACATGTAGGACCTAGTCCTAATGCATGGAACTATTACCAATTTACCGCACAGGATTGGATGGAAAACTATGCGGCTCATGGTGCTGTGTTTTTGCCTTATACATATCAACGTCAAGGAACAACCTTGAAAGCTTCTGGAATTTATTGGATATCTTCGACAAATTCAAGTTGGAAGGCAGATTATCTTAGTATAAGCGCTGTTAATAAACTGTCAGTCAATCATTCATGTATCAGAAGCTTGGGATGTATGGTTCGTCTTGCTCGATAATTATTGATCTCACAACAAACCTTACAGTGAAAAATGCGGAATCGGCTCTAACTTGAACAGATTTTTCTTGTGCTTGTCGTCAATCTTTGCTTTAATAACCGGGTCTTCGCAAACGCCAGTTCGGATGTATTTGTCCAAAGTGGCGTAGGTAAAACCGAGATTGTCTTCGTCGCTCTTGCCGCATAAGCCGTCAGATGGAGTCTTCTCAACAAGTTCGATTGGCAAACCTAGTTCTTTCCCAATGGCCTTTACTTCCTGCACTGTAAGACCGCCGAGAGGGGAGAAGTCGCCAGCTGCATCACCGTATCTTGTTGAATATCCTACCCAGTCCTCAGAGAGGTTGCAGGTGTTCGCCACACGA
>JAFYNO010000053.1 GCA_017549705.1 Bacteroidales bacterium
CTTAATTGAGGCTGGGTTCATTGCGACGAGCACATCGCAAAGGTCACCTGTGGTGTGGACTGGTTTATGTCCGAAGTGGACCTGGAATCCAGAGACGCCAGACACTGTGCCTTGTGGTGGGCGAATCTCACCTGGATAGTCTGGGAAGGTGGCAAAGTCATTGCCTGCCAGAGCTGTTGAATCGGAAAACAGGTTTCCGGTCAGCTGCATACCGTCGCCAGAGTCACCCGCGAAACGGATAACTACGTGTTCAAGTTCTACAACTTTTGATCTGTTAGCCATAAGAAACTAAATTTAATTTATTGTATTTTAATAACTTAGATAATTATACTCGATTCTTATTGATAGTCTGAATTTTTCTGCAAAAGTAAGTATATATTTTATATAAAAAAAGCAAAAAAAAATATTTTTTCAAATTGTTGTGATGTATTTGAAAAACGCATATCTTTGCAGAAAATTTCTAAACTAAATAAAAATTATGGCATACAAAATTTTAGACAGCTGTGTAGCTTGCGGTACTTGCATCGACGAGTGCCCAGTCGGCGCTATTTCAGAAGGTAGCATCTATTCAATCAACGCTGATAACTGCGTTTCATGCGGCACATGCGCAAGCGTTTGCCCGAACGAAGCTATCGTTGAGGACTAATAGATAATTACACAGATTATCGAAAACACGTAGGGGCGAATAATGATTCGCCCCTACATTTTTTATTTGTAATAATTTGAAATTTTCAGGTTTATTTCCCTTATTCGCTGTTCGTTCAGTTTGATAACTTCCCTATCATAAGTCATCAAGCCATTCAATTCCACCTCACAGTCGGTGGTTTGGGTATAAACCGCAGCCGAGAATCCGCGCGGAATGAGATTCAGCAGCTTTTCAGCATATTCCAAGTAGGTGTCGGTGACTTTTTCTTCGGTATCATATTCCACATAGCCCCAGCCTTGTTCAGGAACCCATGTGTGTCCCTCGATTTTTCTGCCAATCCCGCCATATTCACCGAGAACATTGGCGCGCGATGCATCATAGAAATACATTTCAGGATCAGGATAGTTATGAATATCGAGGATATCGCCCACAGGATAGTGGTTGCCGCCTGAGGCAGGATTCACTAAGCGTGAAGGGTCATAACTCTTTGTCCACTCAACGATTTCAGGGGTTTTGAACTGTCCCCACGACTCGTTGAAAGGCACCCAAACGCCAATCGAAGGCACAGAATAGAGATAATCTATGATTTCTTTCCATTCTTTCTTGTAAGTTGCTTCAGATTCAGGCGTTCTACGACTCAATGAACCGTCGAAATATCTGTCTGTCACCCAGCCTGGACCGCGACCGCCTGACGGCATATCCTGCCAAACGATGACTCCCAAGCGGTCGCAGTAGTAGTACCATCTTGCTGGCTCAACCTTCACGTGTTTGCGAATCATATTATAGCCGAAGTCCTTGGTTTTCTGGATATCGTATTTCAAAGCTTCGTCGCACGGAGCGGTGTAGAGGCCGTCGCACCACCAGCCCTGATCGAGCGGACCAAACATGAAAATCGGCTCGTTGTTAAGCATCAGACGCACAATGCCGTTCTCGTCTTTCGCAGTGCTGAATTTACGCATGGCGAAATAACTGATAACATAATCAACAAGCTTATTTCCCTTATACACAGACACGTCCACACCATAAAGGAAAGGATTATCCGGCGACCAAAGTATTGCATCGACAGGCATTGCTACTTCAACAGCTTCACCATTTATCGACTGACCTTTACTAACAATTTTATTTTTCCTCCTAACATTTTTGGCATATACTTCGACTTTCACCTTAATATCACGGGATGCATTGACAATTTCAGGAATCACTGTAACTGTATGATTATCAATATCAGGAATGATTTTCAAATTTTCAATATATGTCTCGTTTGCCACCGCCTCGAGCCACACCGTCTGCCATATTCCAGTGACAGGAGTGTACCAAATCCCATGAGGTTTCACATGCTGTTTGCCGCAAGGCTGCTCGCCCTCGTCTGTCGGATCCCAAACACGCACTTTCAAAACATTACCTTTCTTTTTTACAGCTTGAGTTATATCGAGAGTAAATGGAGTGTAACCGCCAGTATGCGAGCCTACTTTTATGTCATTGACCCACACCTCGCATTCCCAATCGACAGCACCGAAATGCAACAAAACGTGCTCTTTTCCATACAATGTGTAGTCGAATTTACGCTGATACCAGAGTTCATTGTCCTTTCCAACATATTTCTGCACTCCCGAAAGCGATGATTCAACGCAAAACGGCACCAAAATCTTGCCGTCAAACTCACCTATGTTATTTTCTCCTTTCGGACGAATGGCATAATCCCACAAACCATTGAGGTTTTCCCAGTAAAGTCGAACCATCTGCGGACGCGGATAATCTTGCCAAACATTTTCAGGTGTGACTTCCGATGCCCATCTGGTTTTCAAACTGTCTCCTGCAGGAGCATATTGAGCCATCATTGTTAATCCACTGATTAACAGGCAGATAAAGGTAATGATCTTTTTCATATTATCTCTTGTATTTCCAACCGATGCCGAAATATATCGTGCGCACTTGGTCGCTATTGATGTAAACATCTCTGTAATCGCGGACATACAGCATAATGTACTGGTATCGCGTCAAGCGGAATTCCACATTGCCAGCAAGCATCACGCTTTCGAGGAACAACGCACGATCTTTATTGATTTCTGAGAACAACTCACCCCATGCGGTATATCTCCATCTGCTGTTTTTCTCATGATAATCAATGGTCAGCTTATTACGCCAAACGTGCTGTAATTCATAATTATAGTAACCAGTCGACTCATCGTGAAGCATCACCTGATAACGTGTGCGGAAAGAGAAGCTCCAGTTGCGATAAGGATATTTGTAAATGACATTCAGCGCCGCACGATATCTGTTTCTGTAGATATGATTTCCCGTGTATTTGTTGATATGGTCGAGTGCCACACTTAACTTCAAGCCTTCCAATGCGTTACGACGGAATTTATAGCCGACGATCAAAGTATTTTTCCAACGTGAATATTGGGAAGCATTATTGTCGAAACGTAAATCTTCCTTGAAAACAAGATCCCACTTGTCGTTGAAAAGATGCTGATATTCAGCGGTCAGCATGGCACCATAATCGGTCGAATTCTGGGCATTTAATGGTAAACCAAACAATAAACTGATTGTAAGGACAAATAATGATTTGCCCCAACGAACAATTTTATTTGGTAAGATCATATTCATTATTAAAAATCTTTCAATTTTGTAATGTCGTTTATCGTATTATGCGTCTTGGAAAATGGCTTGTAAGTGACCTTCACATAAGCCACATCGCGAAGATAATCGATATGTCCGACCTCGACATCTGTAATATCAAGACCTGTGCGGTCTTTCAGATCAGCGATAAGTTCTGTTTCACGGCCATGTTTGGTGTTCTCTATTTTGTCGTAAAGAACGATTTTCGTTTCGGTACGTCTAGTAGTGATGATATCGCTTTCGAACAGCCATATTGCAATGATAAACAACAAGTTAGTGACGACCAGCTCGAGGTAGCTCATTGTCAGCGCCAAGCCGTTGATGATTGAGATGCCGATGATGATGAAAAGATACGTCATCTCGCGCACTTTCAGCGTCTCCGTTCGATAGCGAATCATTCCGAAGATAGCGAAGAGTCCTAATGCGAAGCTTATCGCCATTTTCATATTTTCCATCTGTATGATGAGCAGGAAGATCGTCACTGCGAAGAGCATGAAAGTGAAATAATAGTCGTTGCGACGGCTTTTCGGGTAATAGAAGTATCTCACGATGACCCAGCAAATGAGGAAGTGGAAGGCGAAGCGCACCAACAGTGTCCACAGGCTGGTCATGTCGACGAGCGGCACTCCGAGGAATCCCGATTCAAACGCGTCACCGCCGAATTCGCGGGCGATGTCTGGGTCAAAGTTCTGCATTGTCTGAAGTAACAGCATATTCTCTTAGTTTTTTTAGTTTTTCAAGTTTTATAATTTTCTTTTTAAAACGATTTTGTTTCAACGACTTGTCGGTCAACGCTCTGCCGATGCAGTATTTACTGATGCTTAGCGGCTTAATCCTTAACTCGAACAAGGCCTTTTGAAAAAACGACTCACATTGTCCGTCGCGTTTCAGCTCCATGATGACCAGCGGCGCAATACCTTCATCGTTGCCGTTCTCGAAATTATGAAACCGCACGTTGTAATCTATTGTGATTCTTTCGGTTTTGCCTTTATTGACCACTGTAACTCTGTCGAAAGTTGTCGATAGTTTCTTCTCAAAACCGTCGAAATCGTATGTCGGCAATTGATTTTCAACGAACTCACGTGTAGCTGTGTCGGATTTTATATCTTTAAAGACCTCCTGTCCTACCTCTATACGTTTCTTTTTTGTACGTCCGTGGTTGTTTTTATGTTTCACCTCGCAGAAATAATTGCCAGTGTCGACATAATTTCTCACACGGAGTTTGTCGCGTTTCAGTTTTTTCGCCTGATGGATGATATACATATGATTATCATGGGTATCGTAATAAATGCTGTCGTATTTGGCTATGCGTTTACCGTCGATTTCCTGCACATAATATTCATCTTTTATCAGCGAAAACAGCTTTGCTACTGTCAGGTCATCAGCGACATATTTAGTATCGATGCGGTTCATCAGCTTCACGGCGCTCATCTCGTCGAGGCTGATAGGCGTCATACCGTTCACTATGTCGTTGATATTTATCATCATTTGAAAATCAATTCAAACTCTTTCACTGATTCCAGTTTGCCGTTCGGGTAATAGTTCAGCTGCCGTTTTTTGCTGCCGTCTTCGTTATACTCGAACTTCCTGATTCTCACCACTTTGTCGCGGTCGTTGTATTCTATTTCGCGCAGCACTTTCGATGCTGGATCAGCAGCATCGACATATTCGCTAACCACGCGTGATTTCTGTCCGTATGAGGCATATTCAATCTCCTCGATTTTTCTTCCGAGTGAGTCGTATGTCGTGACATGGTCCAGAAACGCTTGTTTTGAGCCATTCTGTGTATTCCACTCTTTGATAGTCAGGCCTTTACGTTTCTGACGTTTTATCATTGTCTCTGGCGTTACCTGTTGTGAAAACGCCGGGATTATCAGCGACAATAAAAATGATACTATTAAAAACTTTTTCATATCCTAATTTACTACATTTATTATCAAACTTGTATTCTAACCAAAAACGTTGTATCAGGTTGCATCTCGATAATCTCGCCGGCGTTATCTACAGAGATTGTCTCGATGATTGGTGATGGCACTTCCTGTGCATTTTCAGTAAATGTGAACACTTCATAATCACCGGGTTGAAGTTTTTGGAAAGCGAATATGCCATCCAAGCCTACGCGCACATCGTCGAAATGGTATGAGTCACCGGCATTTCTGATATAAACGCGGTGTTCGTAGGCCCATCCTTGTCCACGATAGGTGTCATTGTGATAATACAGCGCATAAACTTTGCCTTGCACTATCGAGGTGCCGTACGCCTTGCCGGAATGGATATAGATTGTCGGCACTTTGCCAGTCTCGCCCTTCCCTATTGATATTGAAGCTGTTACAGGCACTTTCTCACCTGATGGCAATGTCGAATATGCAAAAACGGTGTAGTTACCTTTGGTCAGATATTTAAACTGGTAAAAACCTTTTTCGTTGGTTTCCACGTCGTCGCCGTAGAATTCCGAGTTACCATATACGATGAAGACATCTGTCTTTGCCGCATCGATAGTATCTGCAGGCAGAGTGTAGTTGTCATCAGGATGGTTGATGAGTTTCACATAACCTTGCACGGTTCCTGTTCCGCCTTCGCCCTCGTTTTTATTGCATGAGGCGAAGATTAGTAATCCCATGCATAAAAGTCCTATTAATCTGATTTTCATAATTATTCTCCTTCAAGATTGTTTTTGATTTGTCTCATAACATTAACGAATGTGTCAAGGTCTTTATTGTCAATGCCTTTTACAACATCATTCATGAAATTGATAGCCACCTCTGTTGTGAGTTTTTCCAAAGCGACGGCTTCGTCTGTCAGCTCTATTTTGTTGATACGGCGGTCGTTTTTATCCACTTCGCGTCTCACGAGATTCTTTTTCTCCAAAGAATCAATGATTTTCGTCACCGAGTTCTTATCCTTTTGAATTATATCGGCGATTTTTTGCTGTGACAATGACTGTTCTTTCCACAGGATATCAAGCACCAGGAACTGTTCTGGTGTTATGTTTATCCCGTTTTCCTGAAGCTTGTCGAAAAAGAACTTTTTAATCCTCGAGTTGAGGATGTTCACGTTCACGGCAATTTCTTTGATGATCATCATAGGCGTTAATGTTTATTGTTTTTCTTTATTGGGCTTTCTGGTTCTTTTGCCATCAATTTGTACTCGCACCATTCAGAAAATTTTGGCAATGCGAAGGTGAAGAATTTGGTAATCTTACCAACTGGGGTTAGAAGCATCTCGTTTTTACGGAATTTCAGGCCCAGTGCCATTTTCTTCGCGACTTTTTCCGCTGTCATCATCTTTTTCTCGTCACGTGGGGTTTTTCCTTGCGGTGTGCCGTCGGCGAGAAGTGCCTTATTTCTGATGTCTGAAGCGGTAAATCCTGGGGCGAACACCATGACATGCAGTCCGTCGTAACGATGTTCGACGCGCAGAGTGCTCAGGAAGCCTCTGATGGCGAATTTTGATGCTGAATAGCCTGTTCTGCCTGGCAATCCGAGATATCCTGCGGTGGATATGACACCTACCACACTGCCTTTTGACTCAAGCAGATATGGCAGGGCGTATTTCGTACAATAGACCGTTCCCCAGAAGTTGGTATCCATCAATCTCTTGATGACATCGAGGTCGAGGTCGATGAACATGGCGCGCATCGATATTCCTGCGTTGTTGAGGAGCACGTCGATGCGGCCGAATGTCTTTACGGTTTCTTCAACCAGGTTTTTGCAGTCCTCCTCCACTGCCACATCTGTCTTGACGCACAGCACGTTAGCAGGCTCAGGCATCTCTGCCTTCAGCTGTTCCAGTTTATCGATGGAACGTGCCGCCATCACCACTTTAGCGCCATGGGAGGCAAACAATTTGACCGTAGCCAGCCCGATTCCCGAGCTGGCTCCGGTCACGATAATAACTTTATCTTTTAAAAAACTATATCTCATGTTTAAAGAATAGCCATCTGTGGCATCTCCGGGTTGTCGTACTCACCGTTGGCGAGTTTCTCTTTGATTTCCTTGAATGCGTTCAAGGTGTATTGCACGTCTTCGAGCGAGTGTGCTGCTGTCGGGATGATGCGGAAGATGATCATGCCTCTTGGGATGACAGGATATGTCACGATTGAGCAGAAGATCTTGTAGTTAGTACGAAGGTCGCGTGCGATCCAAGCAGCTTGAACCTCGTTGCCCGGCAGGAAGATTGGTGTAACGCAAGCCTCGGCTGGTCCGATGTTGAATCCAAGCTCGCGGAAGCCGTTCTGCAAGGTACGTGTGACGGTCCAGAGTTTCTTACGGAGCTCATCGCCTTCTGCGCTGCGGATGATTTCAAGACGTTTCAAGCAACCCTCGACGATAGGCATCGGCAGTGACTTGGCATACATCTGCGAACGCATGTTATATCTCAGATAATCGATGACATACTTTGGTCCGGCCACGAAGCCGCCGATGATTGCCATTGACTTAGCATAAGCGCCTATGTAAAGGTCGATCTCGTCCATCACGCCGAAATGCTCTGATGTGCCGCGGCCTGTTGGACCCATGCAGCCAAATCCGTGAGCGTCGTCGATGAGGATACGGAACTGATATTTCTTCTTGAGAGCCGCGATCTGGTCGAGGATACCGAGAGCGCCGGTCATGCCGAACACACCTTCAGTGATGAGAAGGATACCGCCGCCGGTCTTCTTGACGACTTCAGTGGCACGCTGTAACATCTTCTCGCAGCTGACGATGTCGTTGTGTTTGAAGTGGAACGACTGGCCCATATGGAGACGTTTGCCATCGATGAGGCAGGCATGAGCCTCAGCATCGAACACGATGACGTCGTTACGGGTGCAGAGAGCGTCGATTGTTGAGACGATGCCCTGATAGCCGAAGTTAAACTCGTATGCATCCTCTTTGCGTTCAAAGTCAGCGAGTTCGCGTTCGAGACGCTCGTGGAGACGTGTGTTACCACTCATCATTCGAGCGCCCATCGGGTATGCTAAGCCCCAACGTGCAGCTGCTTCTGCATCGACTTTACGTACCTCAGGATGGTTGGCCAATCCAAGGTAGTTGTTCAAACTCCAGCACAAAACGTCAACACCGTTGAAACGCATGTGTGGTCCGAGTTCGCCTTCCAAACGCGGGAATGCAAAATATCCGTGAATGCGGTCCATATACTGTCCGATCGGACCACCTGAATCGTGAGCTATTCTTTCAAAAATTTCCATTTGTATTAAAATTTGTGTTTGCCTCGCAAAAATAGTAAAAATATTTACAGTATAAACACACTTACAATATTTTATTTTTACTTTTAAATTTTTCAAAATATGGTCTTAGTGAATGATTTTTTGTATTTTTGTAAACTGATTTTTGGGAAATGATAGACTTAAAAAATAAAAACGCCCTTGTGACAGGTGCCAGTTCGGGAATTGGAGCTGCTATCGCGCGCCGACTCGCCAAGGAGAAATGTAATCTTTTCCTCACGGGATTAGGCGAAGCACAGCTTCAAGAGACCAAGCAAATCTGTGAAAATGAAGGCGTTAAGGTGTATTATAAAGAATGCAACTTCGCCGAGTTCGCCTCTATCGACGAGCTGGTGAAAGAGATAAAATCCATCGGTTTTCATATCGATTTATATGTGCTGAATGCCGGCATCTCGCAACGCGATAGAGGCCTTGAGACCGACTTCGCCATCGACCAGAAAATCATGCAGATAAACTACTGGAGCAGCGTGTATCTGGTGAAGCAGTTCAAGGATGAGATATTAGCTTCGGAGCATGTCAACATGTCCGTAACCACTTCATTAGCAGGGCTTTTCGGCTTTCCGTTAAGGACATCATACTGCGCATCAAAGCATGCTTTGTTTGGCTTTTTTGAATCGTTGGACCTAGAATATCAAAACATCCACGTCACATTTTTGATTCCGGGTCGCATCAACACGCCTATCAGCAAGAGTGCCTTGAAAGGCAACGGCGAACAATATGCTAAAATGGATGCTGGACAAGCGAAGGGTCTCGACGTAGACAAGGCGGCAAAACGCGCGGTGAAGGCTATCAGACATGAAAGACACCGCAAACTCATCGGCAAAGGCGAGTTGCTCATGGCATATATTAATAGGTATATCCCTTGGCTTTATTATAAAATTGCAAACAAAATATCCCCAACATAATGAATACAGCAAAAGAAAAAGTCATCTGCGGAATACAGCAGGTCGGCATCGGAGTCGAAGACCTCCAGACATCATGGAGATGGTACAACAAACACTTGAACATCCAAATCCCAATGGTTGATGATGAAGGTGTTGCAGAGCGCATGCTGCCATACACCGGCGGCAAGCCTCAGCCGCGTCATGCCATCCTCGCCATCACTTTACGCGGCGGCGGTGGTTTCGAGATCTGGCAGCCACAAGGCAGAAAAGTCGTCTACCCCAAAGAGCCATTGCGCATCGGCGATCTCGGCATCAACATCTGCAAGGTGAAGGCAAAAGACGTCAAAAAGGCATATAACTATTTTAAAAACAACGACATAAAAGTCTTAAGCGAGATAGGCGTCTCCCCTCTCGGCATCGAGCATTTCTATATTCAGGATCCTTGGGGCAATATTTTCGAGATTGAGCAAGACGACTACTGTTTCATCAATGCTGACAAGCACACAGGTGGCTCAAACGGCGTGGTGATAGGAGTCTCAGATATGGAAAAGTCAATCGAGTTTTATAGCAAACTCCTTGATTATGATGTCGTTGCTTTCGACAAGACCGACGTCTTCGAGGATTTGAAAGACCTTCCTTGCGGCACTTGCAAGATGCGTCGTGTCGAGTTAAAGCGTTCGAAACCAGTTTGCGGGCCGCTCAGCGACCTGATGGGCAACTCACATCTTGAGCTTATTCAAAACCTTGACATCGAGCCACATAAGACTCTCGAAGGCCGTTGGTGGGGCGACCCTGGCTTCATTCACCTCTGCTTCGATGTGCGCAACATGAATTTGGTGCATGAGGCTGCGTTGGCTCTCGGTCACGATTTTGTGTGCGACAGCGGCGACAACTTCGACATGGGCGATGCCAACGGTCACTTCACCTACGTGGAAGACCCCGACGGCACTCTCATCGAGTTCGTGGAAACGTTTAAGATCCCAGTTATTAGGAAATTAGGAATCTACATCAACCTCAAAAAGAGAGATGATTACAAACCGTTGCCGAGGATTATCACTCGAGCGCTACGGTTCATGAAAGTGTCTTTTGATTAGATAAAGGATAAAAGATAAAAGATAAAAGAGGAGCTTCGTGTGAGGCTCCTCTTCTATTATCTATTATCTATTATCTGTTATCTCTTATCTTAAAGACCGAGTTTCGCTTTCACATCAGCTGTGACGTCGATGGCGCTGTCACCTATTGAAAGGATGACGGTCTTTTCGAAGACGTATGCCAGACCTTTAGCTTTCACCACTTCGTCGATGGCTTTCTTGATCTTATCGAGCATAGGCTTTGAGAGCTCATCCTGTTTGGCTGCGAGGTCAGCTTCTGCGCCAGCCTGAAACTCTTGGATACGACCCTGAAGGTCAACGATTTCTTTTTCTTTTGACTGACGGAGGATGTTTGACATTGTGGCTGAGTTAGCCTCATAGTCTCTCATCTTGTTCTGATATTCTGTTGCCATAGCCTGAAGCTGAGCCTGAAGCTCGCTGTAGTAAGCCTGCAAATCCTGCTGGATCTTAGCGCTCTCCGGCATCATATCAATGATGACTTGTGAGTCGACATAACCGATTTTCATTCCCTGTGCGTTAGCTCCGAAACCGATTCCCAATGCTAACACTAACAAAACCAAAACTTTAGTTAACTTTTTCATTTTTATTAAATTTTAATTATTTTCTAATTTTTCGCAAAAATACTACTTTTTTATGAATTTGGGCAAATATTTTTTCAATGATTATTTCTTACCCCCATCAGATTTACCACCACCGGCGTTGTTTTTAGGTGTATTAGCAGCAGTGTTTGCTGAACGTTTTCTATCTTGACGGCGCACTGTCTGCATGACATTACCGACCTCATCGAGGACGTCGTCGCTGATATCGAACTTGTCGTTACAATACAGAAGTGTAGTACCCGATGCCTTATCAATAACGAAGGCGTAGTTTTTCTGTTGCGCCACTTGAGATATAGCGTTGTAAATCTTTTCCTGGATTGGTTGAACCAGTTCAGTACGTTTGGTAAATAGTTCGCCTTCTGGTCCATAATACTGCATCTGAAGAGCAGCGAGTTCTTGCTCTTTTGCTTCTATTGCAGCTTCTTTCTTGTTTTTCATATCATCAGAAAGAAGCACAGACTCTGTCTGATAGTCGCGTTTCATCTGATCGAGCTTATCTTTGAGTGTTTTAAGCTCTTTCTGCCATCTCGCCGACATCTGGTTTATTTCTTCCTGAGCGTCGCCATATTCTGGGATGTTTTGCATTATATAGTCGGTGTCGACGTATGCTATTTTCTGATTTCCCTGAGCTTTAGCGTAAGTGATGCCGAGCATCATAAGTAAAGCTAATAATAATGATTTAGTTTTCATATTGTTCAATTTTGTTATTCAAATTAGTCGATTGAGCCTCCTATTGAGAAGTGGAACTGGCTGCCGGCGCCTTCGCTCAAGCCTGGTACTTGGTCGAAGCCATATCCCCAGTCAAGACCGAGCATTCCGAACATCGGGAGATAAATTCTCACGCCGACACCTGCTGAGCGATAGAGGTCGAATGGGTTGAAGTTGTCGAATCCGAGCCAGCAGTTACCTGCCTCCACGAATGTCAATGCGTAAATCGTTGCCTGTGGGTTCAATGTCAGAGGGTAACGCAGCTCCATGGTGTATTTAGCGAAGATATTACCGCCTTCTTGAGAGCTTGTTGATGCCCCAGGAGTCAAGGCAGTGTTGGCATAACCGCGCATACCAATAAGTTCACGTCCATCGAAGTTATAGGCACCTGTGAGACCGTCGCCGCCAAGGCAGAAACGCTGGAATGGTGTGATGCCGATAGCCGGATTGTAATAACCCAGCAATCCGAATCTAGCTCGTGTCATGACGACGAGTTTCTCAGCGATCTCTGTATAAAGTGCAGCTTTGAATTTCCATTTATGGAACTCAACCCAGTGATACATAGCATCTTCGCGCTCGTCAACATCCGGATACTCTTTCTCATAATCGACTGGATTAAACGCAGAATACGGTGGAGTCAACTCTAATGAGAGCACAAACTCCGATCCAAAACGCGGATATATCGGGTTGCTGGTTGAGTTACGGCCAAATGTGATATTGTATCCGATGAGGTTAAAGTTGCCGTCACCACTACCGAAGTCAAAGATATTTTTGTAATTCGACAGGGTATAGCGAATAACATTGATACCATTGTATAAGGTAAAATAGTCATCAGGCCATTTCAGACGTGTGCCAATACCTATCGAGCCACCTGTCTGTCTGAAAATACCAGGTTTTTCAGTATATGTATTTTTGTAGGTTGAGTGATAAACCGATACCGTCAAGGAGTTAGGCTTCTTGCCGCCCAGCCAAGGCTCGGTAAATGTCACACCATAGTTGATATACGTCGTGCCGTAAGTCTGAACTCTGAACGACAGTTTCTGCCCATCGCCAGATGGAATAGGGCGCCATGCATCTTTCTTGAAGAAATTCCTAAGCGATACGTTGTTGAGGTTCAAGCCCAAAGAGAGCATCAATCGGTTATAGCCCCAGCCAGCCGATAGCTCGATCTGATCGTTAGGCGTCTCTTCCACCACATAGTTGATATCGACGGTGCCGTCAGTCGGATCAGGCTGAATGTCTGGCACAAGTTTCTGAGCATCAAAGTATTGCAACGCCGAGAGCTCACGAATAGTTCTGATGATATCGCTGCGGCTGTAGAGCTGTCCCGGACGAGTGTACATCTCACGGATGATGATGTTGTCGTTGGTCTTGGTATTACCTTTGACTGTCACATGTTTGATGGTAGCTTGGTCGCCTTCGGTCATTCTCATCTCGAGGTCGATGGTGTCATTCTCAACTCTAACTTCCACAGGATCAACGCGGAAGAACAGATAGCCATCATCCATGTAAAGTGATGACACGTCATATCCGCCTTCAGAATAAGTCAAGTTTTTGTCGAGCAGCTCTTGGTTGTAGACATCGCCTTTGCGGATTCCGAGGACCTTATTAAGTGTCGCGGTGTCGTATTTAGTGTTTCCAACCCAGGTAATATCGCCGAAATAGTATTTATCGCCTTCGCTGATATCTATTGAAATACCGATATTTCTGTCATCCATCACATAAACCGAGTCCTTGACGATCTTCGCGTCGCGATAGCCTTTCTCGTTATATTTTTTGATGATACTTTGTTTGTCGTCCTCGAAGTTTCCTTCATCATAACGTGATGCTTTGAAGATTCTCGGGTTAATGTTTTCTGTAACATACCAAACCACTTCATCTTCAGCGGCAATAGGTCTCAATGTGATGAGATCCCAAATCGTGTTCAGGAATGAGGCGCCGAGAGGACGCAGCGGGTCAAATCTGCCTCTGCGTTTGGTGTCTTTCATCGCCATGCGAATCTGCACATCTGTCAAGACTTCATTGCCATTTATAACTATCTCGCCAATGCGAACTTTACTCTTTTTGTCGACGTCGAGAATGAGTGAGACATAGTTAGCCAACGTGGTATCTGGCACTGCTATGATATTGACTTCAGTGTTATAATAACCTTTGTCGGCATAGTATTTTTTAATAATTCCAGATGTCTTGGTATATGTATGTTCAGTTGCCACATCGCCACGTGTCAGGTTAATCTTCTTTCTCAGCTCTTCGGCTTCAGATTTCTTTACGCCTTTGAACGAGAATTTACTGATTCGCGGGCGTTCTTTCATGTCGATATTAAGAAAAATCTTACCGCCAACACGTTGTGTTTGAGTGATTTGTATATCTTCGAAAAGTCCTTGCTCCCAAAGATTTTTGATTGCTTGGGTGATTTTATCGCCAGGCACTTTGACGGTCATTCCCACACGCAGACCCGAGAGCATAACCACGACGGCAGGGTCAACATATTCCACTCCAGTGACTGTGATACCGCCGATTTCATATTCACGTGGGAACGAATAATCAATCTCCGACAGGTCGTTTCCGACTTGAATCTGTGCTGTTGCGACAACGCCTGTCATGAGGAAAACCCAACATAACAAGACGCTTGCAAATATTTTAAAACTTCTCGAAAAAGTCATTTTTTTACTTTTTAATTTGTTCACTTGTCTTACCGAATCTACGTTCGCGGTTTTGATAGTCGACGATGGCTTCATACAAGTCCTCTTTCCCGAAATCAGGCCAGAATTTCTTAGTGAAATAAAGTTCTGAATAGGCAATCTGCCATAGCAGGTAATTGCTGATACGTTCCTCGCCGCTAGTGCGGATGAGGAGGTCAGGGTCGGGCATACCGGCAGTAGCTAAATGATTGTTTATCAGAGCTTCGTCGATGTCTTCCGGATTGGTCTTTCCTTCTTTCACCTCTGTTGCGATATCTTTCACCATCTTTGTCAGTTCCCAGCGACTCGAGTAGCTGAGGCATAATGTCAGCGTCATGCGGGTGTTGTTTTTGGTGTTATCGATAGCATACATCAGGGAGTCGTACTGTGATTTCGGCAGACGTTTCAGATCGCCTATTGCGTTAAGACGTATATTGTTGTCGTTCAATGTCTTAAGCTCATCTCTCAAAGCGCTAGCGAGCAATGTCATCAGTGCGTCGACTTCGAATGAGGAACGGTTCCAGTTTTCTGTTGAGAAAGCGTACAAGGTAAGATATTTCACACCGAGTTCAGCGCAGGCTTCGGTGGTGTTACGCACAGCTTCGACGCCATGCTGGTGACCGAAGACACGCATTTTGCCCTGTTGTTTTGCCCAGCGGCCGTTGCCATCCATGATGACCGCGATGTGCTCAGGCAATCTCTCGATGATGATCTTATCTTTTAAACTTTCCATGCTTAATAAGTATTATAGGCGTTTCTCTTTTCAGTTTTACAATCGTTAGCACCAGGTAATATGAACTTGTAAATTATTGATACATTGAGATATCCAAACCAGTCGTTATCCTCTTTGTTACCACGTTGAACGTATTTGTTGCCAGAAAACATATGACCTGATGTCGGATCGCTGTAATCATTACCTGTCTGAGGATAATATGCGTGACAATCGTCAATCCAATCCGTAAAAGTATAATCCCAACGCCATTCTAAAGCAACGCCGATCTTGTTGCCTAGGCTATATTTTACGCCCATTCCGAATGGTATTGAAGCGCTTATCTTGCCGTATTTGTCTTTTTCAACTGTTAAATCGGCTTCTTCTGTATCACTAGGCTTATCGCACAGTTCAACTCCGTCAGCGTTTTTAGGGTTAAAGCCGAACACTGATAAACCTCCAAAGATATATGGCGACAGCTTATTGCGCTTACTACCTGTAAAATACTCAAAAAAGTTAAACTCAGCGATCAAAGCTACGTCATGTGCTTTGGTCATAAATTCCAAATCACGTTCTTCGCGATACTTTGATTTGGCGTCGCTGCCGTTGAGTTGCAAATTAGAATATGCGAGGCGAAGCGCCCAGCGGGTGTTGCTGTAATATCTGGCCAAGATTCCCCATCCTAGTTCGCTGCTGTTGAATGGTTTCTTCGGGTTGATATCGCCCATATAATACGACAAGCCTACCGAGCCGCCGACCTCAATAACTTGAGCTTGAGCAGCTTTAGGAGCAAGAAATTGTCCACATATCAGGACAACCAACGCAACTAAAAAATGTTTTTTACAGTTTTTCATCCGTCAAAATTTTCTTTTCTCTTGATAGACAGTCGTTTATGCTTTTTTCCAATAAACCGACAAATTTACAAAATTTCTTATTATGAAGTCTAAAAATTTTAATTTCTCACATCATTTCCCCAAAGCAGTTTGTTTCTGATAGCTTCGAAGAAGTCTCTGCCCTGCAGTTTCACCATATTGAAAGAGAAATCTGCTTTTTTGACTTCAAGTTGTAAACCTTTGTCTACCAATTTAGTACGTGAGTCAAGATTGAGGTCGTAGGCGTCGCAGCGGCCGTCAACCTTAATTTTCACGACACTTTTGTCAGATATAACGACGGGACGTACACTTAAATTGTGTGCAGATATAGGAGTTATTAAAAAACTATCGGTATTTGGTGCCACGATAGGTCCGCCGGCGCTTAGCGAGTATGCTGTCGAGCCGGTTGGAGTTGCCAAAATAAGTCCGTCTGCCCAATAAGTGTTGAGTAGTTTGTTGTCGACGAAAACCTGTATCACAATAAGGCTACTGCCGTCTTTTCTCATGACGCTCAGTTCATTAAGGGCATAGTTGATACCTTTGAAGCGTTCTTCCTCACCAACAAGCTCGAGTAATGAACGTTTCTCGACTTCGTATTCGCCATTGAGAATCATCTTAACTGCGTCCACCGTCTCTTTTGGCGACACGCTTGAAAGGAAGCCCAGTCTGCCGGTGTTAATACCGAACACCGGAATTGCTGTGTCGCGCACATATTCGAGAGAGTCGAGCATGGTGCCGTCGCCACCGAACGAGAAAAGCATGTCGGCCTTGCCTTTCAGCTGCTCATACGAGTTGAAAATTTTATAGTCTGCGCTTTTATCAGAGCATCTTTTAATGTCGTTTAAGAAGCCCGAAAATACTATTATTTCAGTGTCAGCGTCGTTCAAAACGCGCAGGACTTCTTTCATAAGTCCGTCATAATCAGGGCCGAAGCCTCTGCCGTATAATGCTATTTTCATAACAAAATGTTTTCAAATTATATTGGTGCCACGAGATGCACAAAGAATCCCGTTTCTCCCAGCCCGTTCACGCCCCACTCCAAACGCAAAACCTTGTCGTAATACGTCACAAAGTCTATTCCTACACCAGTGCCGTATATCCATTGGTTTGCTATTCTTGTCGTGAAACCTTCCGGTATAATCACATCCCAGGTGTATGCGAAGTCGAAAAACAGGTTAGCATACAATGCCAGATGTATCTTACCGAATCTGTCGTTTTTGATAAACGGCAAGTGTTTCGTAACTGGTTTTAATATCTCGAATTTCAAGTTGTTTTTACAAATAGCGTAATTGAGTGCATCGATGACATATAGGTCGAAAGCCCTCACATAGTCGTTCTTATATCCGAAGCCCTGCGACAAAAAGTATGGAGCCGTCTTGCTGTCTGACATTTTCGCAGTGATGTTCGAAGCCCAGTACCATCTGCCAATGATTGGTGTGTACCAGTCTGCAGTGACTTTGCTGTAGAACAAATCCGGTGAGTAATCGAATACTCCCAAGCCGATTTTTGTCAGCTCTAGCTCCAAGTAATGCCCATCGAGAGGATAGTTATGGTCGTCACGATAGTCGTTTTTAAACACCGCTGACAGTGTAAAATACTGAAAGCGAGTGCCTTCTGCGTTTGCAAAATCCTTATTCAAACTTGGCAAGCTGTCGTTGAACAGTCTATTGTCGTACTTCATTTGCAAGTACAGCCTGTTACGATATCCGAATCTATAATAAGGCATCACATAAGCGTAAAACGATTCGTGTGCATATTTGTCTTCGCCTTTGAAATAGCTTATTTTGTCGTCTTTTGTGATGTATGCGACTTCCCTATCACGTGTATAACCAGTTGAAGTCTTGATTCCAAGCCGTTGTCTATGAGTAACATACGGAATATCATAAGTTATACCATAGTTCTGATTATAGCCACCGATAATCGTCAGATCGAGCTCATGTTTTCTACCCCATAAATTATCATAAACAAGGTCAAAACCATAGCTCAATCGTGCCAAGTTATCTGCCTCATACCATGATCTCAGGTTTCTGTCGGAATACGCAAGATACGGAATTGGCCATAGATACCAACGTTCCACCACGCTGATTGTCAATGATTTTTTTTCATCGCCATCATCAGTCCAGTCGAAGTCCACAAAATTGAACAGAGAAGTATTCAGAAGGTTTTCTCTACTTTGCTTAATAGTCTCATTTGAACAAATTGTATCCCCTTCATGGAACAGCATTTCTCTGTCGATAGTCGACATCTTGGTCACTTTGTTGCCTGTCACATTAATCTTCGACACCACGAAGCAGTCGTCCTGTTGTTGTGCGTAAGACATCACAACTGAGCACAATAGCATCACTATAACAATCAGTCTTTTCATCTCAATCATCCATCATGTTACAGTAATTCTCATAGCGCCAGTCAGCTATTATATGTTGTTCAACGGCATCCTTGATGGCGCAATGTGGTTCATGCAGATGTGTGCAGTTGTTGAAGCGGCACTCATGCATCAACGCTCTCATTTCTGGGAAACGCTGAGCCAGAGTCTCTTTCTCCATATCATAAAGTGCGAACTCCTTAATACCTGGAGTATCAATGATATAGCCTCCAAATCCAAGTTCATACATCTGAGCAAATGTCGTAGTATGCTTACCTTTCTCATGCACCTCTGAAATTTCTCCCACACGGATGTCAAGGTTCGGATCCAGTCGGTTCACAAGTGCTGACTTGCCCACTCCGGAATGTCCGGAGAACATGCTTATCTTATTCTTCATCACTGTCTCAAGCCTATCACAGTTGTATCCCGTTTTTGCTGAAATCATAAACGATTGATAGCCAATGTTGTTATAAACTCTCATGATTTCTTCTGCCATCGCATTCTGTTCGTCGTCATAGAGATCGCATTTGTTAAACACAATAACAACTGGGATATGATATGCTTCCGCAGTAACCGTAAATCTGTCAATAAAACCTGTAGATGTCCTTGGTTGTGCAATAGTTGCCACGAGCACTGCCTGGTCGACATTAGCTGCGATAATATGTGACTCTTTCGATAGATTCACTGACTTTCTTACGATAACATTATTGCGGGGAAGAATTTTGTCAATCACGCAAGTATCTTTGTCGCGTTCCTTCTCAAAGTTCACCATATCGCCAACAGCCACAGGGTTTGTAGTGCGCAGTCCGTCAAGGCGTATCTTTCCTCTCAAGCGGCATGACACCTCCTGTCCGGCGTCATCTCTGACGTCGTACCAGCTTCCTGTTGACTTAATAACTCGACCTATCGGCATCTTTGCATTAAAAACGGTGCAAAGGTACAGATTTTTATTGAATTATGCTAAAAATCCTTACAACTTTTGATAACGTTTTCCTGGCAAAGCCGTCAAAACTCCGTCAAACTCCAATGATAGCAATACTGACGCTATTTTCGAAGCTGACAAATCAGTTCCCACAATGATATCATCAAGATGAACAACATTGTTTTTCGCGAAAACATCCATAACTTTTTTCTCATCTTCGCTGAAGTCACGGAACAAACGCATTTGTTTTGCGACCACTTTGGTATCAACGTCCCAGCGCATAATGTATCTGATATCCGTTGCATTGGTTACAAGATTAGCTTTATTGTTCTTAATCAACTGATTACAACCTTCGCTATATATATCACCAATCTTTCCTGGCAATGCAAATACCTCACGATCATATGAATTGGCGATGTCCGCAGTAATCATAGCACCACCTTTCAGTGCGCTTTCGACGACTATCAGGCAATCGACCATACCTGCTACGACGCGATTCCGTTGTGGAAAGTTTTCCCTATCGGGTTGTGTTCCGCTGACATACTCAGTCAAAATACCTCCTTTCTCAAGCATATTTATTGATAATTTCCTATTCTCAGCTGGATAAATAGTGTGCATCCCGTGTCCCAGCACCCCCACAGTAGCAAGATCATATTTTAACGCGGCTCTGTGCGCAACAGCATCAACGCCATACGCCAAACCACTGATTATCAATATATTATCCGATGACAGATCTTCAATAATCCTCTCTGTCATTAATCGTCCATAATCCGTAATGTTTCGTGTCCCGACCACGCCGACAGCTTTAGTGGCATTCAAATCAGCATTACCTTTATAATAAAGCAGCATCGGGCTGTCGTGACAATGCTGAAGGCGCTTTGGATAGTCTGCATCAAGATAAAACAGAGGCTTGATGTCATTTTTCTCAACAAAATTCAATTCTTCTTCAGCTCGACGAATAACTTTTTGAGATACAATACAATTCACGGTATACTCACCTATCCCGTTGATTTGCATCAAAGCTTTCTTCTTTTCACGAAACACAGCCTCAGCACCTCCGCAGTAGGCGACCAACTTCTTACCATTCACATATCCGATTCCCGGTAGCAATGTAAGAGCGATTTCATATAGTTTTTGATTTGTCATGCCGCAAAATTACGCATAAAATCAATTGGTTTTCAATCATTTTTATGCAAATTAAGTTAATTATTTTAAGATTTCTTTCAATTTATTGAAAGTTATGTTAAAAAAGACATTCGTTTTGATATTATAGTTATCTTTGCAAAAAATTTAATCTTGGGGAAGAATATTTTGATATGTCCGTTAAACTGGGGATTAGGTCACGCAACACGTTGTGTACCAATAATCAACAGCTTTATTGATCAGGGTGACAAAGTCATTATCGCCGCTGACAGAGGGCCGTTGGCATTTCTCCAGAAGGCGTTCCCTGAATTGGAGTTTATCGAGTTCCCCGGTTTCAATCCCATATACAGCCGCTCTAACACTCAGGTTTTCAAGATGATGGCATCGTTTCCTGGTGCTCTGCGCGATTTCAGACACGACCATAAAACCGTAGAGTCGATTGTAAAGAGTCACAACATCGACATGGTAGTCTCCGACAACAGATTCGGCTGTTGGAGCAAGCAAGTGCCGTCAGTTTTCATCACACATCAGCTACATATCCAGGTGCCGAAAATATGGCGCTGGACCACTCCTATTATTAATATATTCAACAACCATTACATTAAAAAATATGATGAAGTGTGGGTACCTGACGTGGAAGCCGAGCCGTCGCTTGGAGGCAAGCTGTCACACCCGGCAATCAAAGGCATCAAGACAAAATATATAGGACATTTGAGCAGATTTAAGTCTGATAATCATAATGTTACAGAAAAAACAAACAAGTATTTAGTGATACTATCCGGTCCAGAACCGCAAAGAACGATGTTCGAGGACATCATTTTGGAACAAGCTCGTAAAACAAAAGACAACATATTGATTCTCAGAGCTAAACCCGAATCAAACGACCTCTTGAGAGACATCCCAGAGAATGTCAATATGTTCAACCACGTCGACGATGAGATGTTTGTAAAACTCTTAGACAGCGCTGAGACCATCATCTGCCGAGGCGGTTATTCTTCATTGATGGACCTTATCAGACTCAACAGAACAGCGTTTTTGGTGCCAACACCGGGACAAACCGAGCAGGAATATTTGGCGAAACACCTAAGTAAGACTGGTCAATGGCGATGGTGCCGACAGTCTGAGTTCCAGCTTGACAAGATTTGATTTTAGACAGGATTAACAAGATAAAGTTATGGTATTAGATTACATAATTTGGGATGTAAACCCATACATTTTCACTTTTCCGGAGAAGTTCCCGTTGTTAGGCGGCAGGCCGGTGGCATGGTACGGATTGCTTTGGGCACTGGTGTTCGTGTTGGGTTATTATGTCATGAGAAAGATTTATCGCAAAGAAAACTTAAGCGACGAACTCCTTGACAAGCTCACAATGTATATGTTGATTTTCACCATTGTAGGTGCAAGATTAGGGCACTGCCTCTTTTATGAGCCCTCATACTATCTCGCTAATCCCGAGAAATTTCTGTACATCTGGGAAGGCGGCCTTGCCAGTCATGGCGGTGCTATAGGCATATTGATCGGACTTTATATCTATGCCAGAAAAATCAAAAAGCCATATATCTGGATATTGGACAGAATAGTAATCCCGGTGGCTCTCGGCGGTGCGTTTATTCGTCTGGGAAACCTAATGAATTCTGAGATTTACGGATATGAGACATCGCTTCCTTGGGGTTTCAAATTTGTGCGCGACTGGGCGCCAGGCACACCAATCGATGCCATCCCGGCATGCCATCCGACACAAATCTACGAAGCTCTCTTCTGCATCATAGTTTTCGTGGTTTTGATGTACTTATACTTCAAAAAAGGCACAGCCGACAAACGTCCAGGATTCCTGTTTGGGCTTTTTTGCACCGTTATCTTCGGCTCAAGAATACTCATCGAGTTCATCAAACAGCCACAAGTGGAGTTCGAGAACTCGATGGTATTAGATATGGGACAATGGTTAAGCGTCCCGTTTGTTATAGTCGGAATTTACTTTATGTTTTTTTACAGATACTGTAAGAAACAATCCAAATAGTCGTTGACTACCTGGTCAAGTTCCGCTTGGATATCGTAGCGACGGCAACGTTTTGCCGTGTCAGCCATAGTGTTCACGAGTGAGAGGGCATCATGGATGTCATCTTTGTAATACTCAATGAACTTCGGCTTTAAAGTCTTGTAATAACGTAACTCGTCGATTGCGTTATTCGCTATTTTCATCAGCACTTCGTCACCTTTTTCTGTCGCGCCAGCTTTATAATAAAGCTCTGGGAAATAGCCTTCATAATAGAATCCATACGGAATCTTCTCGTCGGGGAAGAACTCTTGGCATTTATCCATAACGGCGACAGCTTCTTCAAATCTATATTGATTTACAAAGGCTTTCGCTAGTCGCATATATGCCATCTTGATGAATGAAGTGTTACGCAGGCTTTCAGGATCGACGGTAACATCAGGATCATTGAGATTACCCCAGCGTGAGTTGTTCACGAGGAGGTCGTATGAGCCATCGACGAAGACGCCGCCAGCACCTTTATAATATTCAGGTGCCTCAACAGGCATAAAACGATGTGACAATCCTTGCTGATGCAGGTATTTATCGATGCCGAGGATGTTAGAGATGTCGTTCAGACTGGTGAAATACACACATCTCTCCCAGTTGTTTGTCGCCATGAAATCGAGGAGCATGAGCTCATTTTTAGTCAGATAATCGACCTTATCAGGGATGGTCCATACAATCTCATCGACAATCTGGTCTTTCATACTTTCCGGGACTATGCCGTTTGCCACGACTTTCTCTTTATCCACTGTCAGTTTCAGTTTTCTTGTAGGGAAATAGTCGACACGCTGACCAACGCCGTTGGTGCCTTTAGTACGTGGGTTGTCGCTTCTCACGAAATCGATAGCGTCTTTAAGCTCTACCGGACCTGGGATCACATCGTGAATCGCGATGCTCTCGTGGATACCGTTGTCATATTGCTGAGGTGTCAACGAGAGAGGCATCCTCTCGGATTTATAGGTCTTACGGCTCATCTGATGGACGTACCAATAACCCGACGACAACATGAAGTTACACACACGCACGTCGGTACGGTAACCTTCAACTTCTTGGACATACCAAAGCGGGAATGTATCATTATCGCCGCGAGTGAAGATCACAGCGTTTTCTGGCAAAGCCGTGAGATAGTTTTTACCCCAGTCAAGAGCTGATGTCTTGCCAGAGCGGTTATGACCTTCCCAGCCTTGAGCTGCCATAAGAACAGGCACAAACAAGCATGCCGCAGTAGCTATATATGTCGCAACTTCTTGATTTTTAACAATCTTTTTCAAGCCTTCGATGATGCCTAGCACGCCGAAGCCCATCCATATCGCGAAAGCGTAGAAAGCGCCGGCATATGAATAATCACGTTCACGTGGCTGGTACGGTGTCTGGTTGAGGTACATAATGATGGCGATACCTGTCATGAAGAAGAGCAGGAACACCACCCAGCAATTTCTTGGATCACGTTTCAGTTGATAGAACAAGCCAACGAGGCCGAGAATCAGAGGCAGGAAATAATACTCGGTATGAGCCGGATTCTGCATAGTCCTTGGAAGATCGCTCTGGTTGCCAAGTCGCGGATTATCAATAAAACCAATACCGCTCACCCAGTTACCATGGTCAAGTTCGCCTTGTCCTTCAGTATCATTCTGACGTCCTACGAAGTTCCACATGAAGTAACGCCAAAACATCCAATTACATTGATAATCAATAAAGAAGCGCAGATTCTGACCGAATGTAGGAATCATGACACGTTCAGTGCCGCCGCCAGGTCTTTTCTGTGTGGTGACGCGCATCTTCGACTTATCGATATAGCGTTCATAAACGTTGACAAATGTCTTCTTTGAGCTATTCCACATACGTGGGAAAATCGTCATGACATTATCATCATAGACATATTCGCCAGGGTTTTTAGCCACCTCTACATATTTGCCTTTCTTATGGTTCTTATAATATATAGGTGTACCTTCTTCCATATCGTAAGGCTTTGCGGTGTAGTAAGGTCCGTAAAGCAACGGCCAGCTGCCATATTGTTCACGTTTCAGATATGAAAGCATTGAAATTGCGTCTTTAGGTTCATTCTCATTGATTGGCGTATTCGCATTAGCGCGAATTACTAACATAAAGAATGAAGAATAACCGATGAGGATGAACATAAACGACAGGATTATTGTATTCCAAACAGGTTTATTCCTCTTTGTAGTAAACCATAATCCCCAGATTATCAATGCAATAATAAGAACAAAGTAGAATATTGTTCCGAAGTTGAACGGCATGCCGATGGTGTTCACGAAGAACAACTCAAATTTGCCTGCCAATGAGACGATGGCAGGAATCAAGATTACTTGGATAAAACCTGTGAGAGCTACAGCGATGATGCCCGACCATATGAAGCCTTTCCAAGAGAATTTGTATTTCTTGAAATAGACGATGTATGTAATTGCCGGAATCGTCAACAAATTCAGCAAGTGCACGCCGATTGACAGACCTATGATATAGGCTATGAAAATCAGCCAGCGATAGTGGTTAGGCTCTTCGGAAACCTTTTCCCATTTCAGGATTGCCCAGAAAGTGATAGCTGTCAGGAGCGACGACATCGCGTACACCTCGCCTTCCACTGCGTTGAACCAGAATGAGTCGGTGAAAGTGTAAGCCAAAGCGCCGATAGCAGATGCTGCCAACACTGCAAGCTTGCTATTATCAGAAGCGTTTTCACCGTCACGCATCCAAATTTTCTGTGCGAGCATGGATATCGTCCAGAAAAGGAACAAAATCGTGAAGCTCGAGCAGAGGCACGACATGATGTTTATCATCATTGCCACTTTGGTGACATCACCGAAGGCGAACAAAGTGAAGAAACGTCCGATCAGCTGGAATGTAGGTGCTCCTGGCGGGTGGCCAACCTGCAATTTATATGCTGTTGAAATGTACTCACCGCAGTCCCACCAGCTCACGGTAGGCTCCATGGTGAGAAAATAGACAATTGTGGCAATGGCAAAAACACACCATCCAACAATGTTGTTAAACTTTTTAAAATTCATTTTTCCTTATTTCATTTGGACTGCAAAAATAATTAAAAATTTTCATAAAAAAGTATTTTATATTGAAAAATTGTGTATTTTTGCACCCGCATTCAGAATTGGAATGATGTCGAGTGGTGTAATGGCAGCACTGCAGATTTTGGTTCTGCCTGTCAAGGTTCGAATCCTTGCTCGACAACATTAGGAAAGAGTTGAAGGCCTGCTACGGAATGTA
>JAFYNO010000054.1 GCA_017549705.1 Bacteroidales bacterium
AGATTTTCTTACGACTACACTGAAAATGTGCGTTTCACTATCGACGGCAACTATTATTTCTATTCGTCAAAAAGAGCTACAAAATACACTGTTGACAGATATGACACGTTGAATAGAGGTACAATCGCTTGGGGACGACGTGCCGACCTCAACTTCAACGCCAACTTCATCTTCGGTAGAGAACAATTCCACATCTATCTGATTGCCGGTTTTTACGCTACAGTAGGTTATTCACGAGCAGGCAAAATAATGGCCACGGTTTATGACCTCGTCACATTAGGAGAAATAACGATAAACGAGGACGATCTCATCGAAAGCACTGTTTATCTTGATGATGGCAAGAAATATTATTACAAAGACCGACTTGATAAGTTTTTCTCATTCGGTGGCGGTCTTAACGTCGGTTTCGGTGCCGAATACCAGATTGACCAACACAACAGGCTTTACTTCGAGCAGCACACCGCAATCGGCTCTATGCTGGGCGTGTTTGTTAAGGTCGGCTACTCTTGGTGCTTTTAATTAGTTTCTTGAATTCTTTCTGCGCTTTGGACATCTGCTTCTGAAACTCAGGGCTTGTCTGGAGTCGCGCATATCCTATACTTGCACCGGAACGTGTGGCGTCGATGTCGCTTTGCCAATGCGCTCCCGTGATGACGCGGTTCTCGCAATACAGCCAGGCTCGGCTGAAGATGGCACCTGATGCCTCAGGGTTTATTTCAGAGAGAAGCAACGCCGTGGCCCAGCAGCGCATGGTATGTCCCGACGGATAGCTGCCTTCGTTGTAGAATTCCTTGTCGCTTTCCATGAAAGGCTCCTCGTGGAAATACACAAAAGGACGTGTGCGATGGTAATATGCCTTCGGTGCCGCACGCATCTGATCGACGGTAGCAAGGCTGTTGGTGATGAGTTTCCATATCTCAGGAGTGTCTTCTTCAGAAATCTCAAGTCCGAACGGCACACTCATCTCGGCAAGAAGAGCCTCGTAGCTCCATACAGCGTCGCGTCGGGCCATGTCGGCACGCTCAGTGTCGAAACGTTGCAACTTACCCCACATATAACGAAGAATATCGTAGCTGAAGGCTTCCGATGTACTGTCGGGAGGTGCTGGCAGACATTGTATCAAATCAGGCATTTCCTCAGTTGTGAAATAAGTGGTTGGCTGATAGCCTTGTGCGTTGACGTTCCAAAGGAATCCGGTTACAAGGACAAACGTTAAAATCAATTTTGACAAATTCTTCATTTTCATATTATTTGTATTTATTATTCATGATATTTCTCCACTCCGCTTCGCTAGGGTCGAAATGACGAAGGACAAGCTTCGCTTCGGTCGGAATGACGAGAAAGAATCGTTTAACTCGAAATGACACGAAGTGTATCCCAAACCAGTGAGGGTTCATACCCTTTCTGAATGGCATATTGCGCCAGTTTCGCCTTCTTTTTATAAGGGTCTGACTCGTTGATTTTCTTGGCTTTCAGGACTTTTATCAACTCTTCACGATAGATTTTAGGGTTGATTTCCGATAAGGCATTGGAGATGATTTCATCGCCGATGCCTTTAATTTTCAATGCCATACGGATTTTATTCACACCCCATTTTTTGAGATGGATCTTGCTTCTCACGAAGGTGGAAGCATAACGCTCATCGTCGAGATAGCCTTCTTCGACAAGGAGTTTCACGATTTTATCCTTCTCGGGATTAGGCATGTCGAAGGTGGCGAGCTTGGTTCTCACCTCCTGCGTGCACCTGTCTTGATAGGCACAATAGCGCAACACCTTTTTTAATATAGCGTCATTTGTCTCCATAAAGTCGTCTGATCCAGTCGGCCTTGCCCATTTTTCTCAAAGTCTGCTTCACCCATTGGCGGTTTTCGTTTTTATACCAGAAGAAGAAACGTTGCTGCGCGAGCTTGTCCTCCTTGTTTTTAGCCACAAAAACAGGCTTCAATGTATATGGATCATAACCTGAATAATAGATTTCGGTTGCCAACGTCATCGGTGTTGGCGTGAAGTCCTGCACCTGCTCGAGATGATAGCCTAACTCCTTGGTTTTCACCGCAAGTTCGGCCATATCCATCAAAGTGCACGCCGGATGGCTCGATATAAAATAAGGTATCAGCTGCTGGTTGAGATGATATTTCTCGTTGACCAAGTCGAAGCGTTTTTTCAGTTTGTTAAACAGCGAGAACGGTGGTTTGCGCATGAGTTTCAACACGTTATCACTCACCTGCTCAGGCGCCACCTTCAGTCGACCGCTCACGTGACGACGCATCAGCTGCTCGAAATATTCGTCGTATCCGAGCTTTCCGTCAGGGTCGTCGTTGGTAAGAAACAGGTCGTAGCGGATACCCGAGCCGATTGTCACTTTTTTAACATTAGGGTTCTTGTCGACCTCCTTGTAAAGCTCAATCAGAGGATGATGGTCAGTGTTGAGATTCTTGCAGATATTAGGTTGAATGCAAGTCGGGCGAACGCATTTTTCACATAACGACTCGTCTTTTCCGCGCATTCGGTACATGTTTGCCGACGGACCGCCCAAATCGCTGATATAACCTTTAAAATCAGGCATTTGAGTAACTTGCTCAACCTCTTTCAATATCGACTCTTTGCTCCTCGAAGCCACAAATTTTCCCTGATGTGCCGAGATGGTGCAGAAGGCGCAGCCGCCGAAGCAACCGCGGTGGATATTCACCGAATGGCGAATCATCTCATAAGCCGGAATCGGGCCACGCTTGGCGTATTTCGGGTGCGGCATGCGGGTGTATGGCAGGTCAAAGGCGGCGTCGATTTGCGCTGTCGTGTAGGTTGGATACGGCGGATTGATGTAAAGCGTGAAATTGCCGACATCCTGCAAGAGCCGAGCGGCGTGTTTTTTGTTCGACTCCTCCTCCACGTGCTTGAAATTTGAAGCGTAAAGTCTTTTATCTTTCAAGCAAACCTCATGCGAAACAAGTTTTATGTCTTGCCATTCAGAATCAACAGGTTGCGATTTCTTTTTTAAGAAAAACGTCTGCGGGATATCGGTTATCTCGTCGATTTTCTTGCCTTCTGAAAGTGCTTTTGCAATCTCAATATTGGCTAATTCGCCCATGCCGTAGACGCCCATATCGGCGTGAGAATCAACAAGAATACTGGGCTTCAATGAATCTGACCAGTAATCGTAATGAGTTACGCGGCGTAATGATGCCTCTATGCCGCCTAGAACTACTGGAACGTCTGGATAAATCTGTTTCAGGATATTGCAGTAAACCACGGATGCGTAATCAGGACGGAATCCAGCCTCGCCGCCGGGGGTGTAGGCGTCGTTGGAACGCAGGCGTTTGTTAGCAGTGTAGTGGTTCACCATTGAGTCCATGCAGCCGGCTGAGACGCCGAAGAACAACCTCGGCTTGCCGAATTTGCGGAAGTCACGGAGGTCGTCGCGCCAGTTTGGTTGCGGAATGATAGCAACACGGTAGCCTTCTTTTTCAAGTGTGCGTCCGATAACTGCCGCCCCAAACGACGGATGGTCGACGTATGCGTCGCCGCTCACGAGCACTATGTCGAGCTCGTCCCATCCGCGCAGGTCGGATTCTTTCTTCGTTATCGGCAGCCACTTGAGGTCCATTATTTAATGACGTTATTGTCAAAAAAATGTTTCAATCCCGCCCTTGCATCAGCGAGCTTGGCAAACCATTCCTCACTTGAATTTTGTCCCACAACGTCGGTTATGTATTTCACCGCAAAGAACGGAATTCCCATCTCACGGCAGACGTCAGCTTCGGCGTACGATTCCATATCGATGACATCGCCTTCGATATCGTTGCCTTCTGTGATGAAACTATCACCAGTGTTGCAGGTACCGTACACTAATTGATGCCCCGTAAAGATGCGATTAATCGCGTCTCTATCGAATTCAATTTCCGAAACGACACCATCGAGAGTAACCTTACGTAAATCTCTGTCAATGAAACGGTTACATACAATGATATCGCCAACTTTATGATTCAAAGTACCAGCCGAGCCGGCGTTTATCACCATGTCGGGATGATATTCGCAGATGGCGCGCATCAGACGCATGGAGGCATTCACCTTGCCCATGCCGGTTTCCACATAAATCACCTCGGCATTAGGAATATTAATCTCAATTTTTTCCTCAGGAATAGCGTAAACTAACAGAATCTTCATAACTAAAAGTAATTTCATAGCAAATTTATTGTTAAAAATGTCATCGTTTCCATTCCAATTTTCATTGCATTTTCATCGATATCGAAAGTGGATGTATGTTGCTTAGCCACAATGCCTTTTGCAAGATTTGAAGTACCCAAACGATAGAAACAAGCAGGCACTTTTTGCGAATACCAGGCGAAGTCCTCGGCAGTCATCAGCTGAGGCAAATCTTTAACCTTCGATTCTCCCAAAATCTCTTTCGCGAGAGCCGAGCATTTATTGGTCAATTCGATATCATTTTTCAACGAAGGATAGCCTTGTTCGATAAAGACATCTGCCTCGCAACCGAATTCTGATGCGACCTCTTTTGAGACTTTCAAGATATTATCTTTCAATGCTTTACGCTTTGCTTCATCGAAAGTACGCATGGTACCTTTCAGATTCACTTCAGAAGGAATGACGTTGTATGTTCCGGCAGCGACAAAACTGCCAAATGCCAGCAAAACGTCGCCAGATTTTTCAGGGTATAACTTCGATAATTCTGAAACGATTTTAGCAGCGGCAAGAAGAGAATTTTCACGCTCAGCTGGTTTCGCAGCATGTCCTCCCCTGCCCTTCACTGAGATGTTGACCTCATCGGACGATGCCATGTAAGGTCCAGCATGAAAACCGACCTCACCGCAAGGCAAATCAGGATAAACGTGCTGTCCGATGATCATATCGACATCGTCGAGGACACCTGCTTTTATCATCAACGAGGCTCCACCAGGAAGCTTTTCCTCGCCAGGCTGGAAAATCAGCTTTATTGTGCCCGAAAATTTATCTCTTAAATCATTGAGGATGAAGGCCGTGCCAAGCAGCATCGCCGTATGTGCATCATGACCGCAGGCATGCATCACGCCGTCGTTGACGGAACGATAAGGGAGGTCGGTGGTTTCCTGGATCGGAAGGGCGTCGAGGTCGGCACGGAGGGCAATCACCGGTCGAAATGACGAAATTGTTGCAACGATGCCAGTTCCAGCGATATCCGATTGAAACTCAATATTTTTTGAAGCAAGACAACGTTTGATGAGTTCTGCGGTGTCTTTCTCGCAGAAGCTCAACTCTGGGTGCTGATGAAGCTGCCGGCGGATAGCCACAACATCATCAAAATACGCGTCACACTTGGACTTTATCAGCTGCTTCATTTTTAATTTTATTTTTTGCAAAAATAAAAAAAATATTAGTACTTTTGCGCTCCATTTATAAGAGTCGAAAAAAAATTAAAAATAAAATAAAACGAACATGAAAAAGGAAGTTAAATTTAGTCTCGTTTACCGTGACATGTGGCAGAGTTCGGGCAAATATGTGCCTCGCAAGGACCAGCTGGAGAAGATCGCGCCGCTCATCATCGACATGGGATGTTTTGACCGTGTTGAGACCAACGGTGGTGCCGCCGAGCAGGTGAATCTGCTTTATGGTGAGAATCCTAACCCGTCGGTGCGCGCATTCACGGCGGCTCTGCACAAGGGCGGCATCGAGTGTCATATGCTCGACCGTGCTCTTAACGCATTGAGAATGAACCCTGTTCCAGCCGACGTGCGTCAGCTGATGTACAAAGTCAAGAAAGCACAAGGCGTCGACATCACCCGCATCTTCTGCGGCTTGAACGATGTGCGTAACATCATCCCGTCGATACAGTGGGCCAACGAAGCTGGCATGATTTCACAAGCTGCCATGAGTATCACATACTCACAAGTGCACACCGCTGAATATTACATGCACATGGCCGATGAACTCATCGCCGCTGGCGCAAAAGAGATTGCTTTGAAAGACATGGCCGGCGTCGGTCGTCCTGTGACTTTAGGTAAAATCGTCAACCATATCAAGACCCAGCACCCTGAGATTAAGGTGCAGTACCACGGTCATACCACTCCAGGCCTCTCGATGGCATCAATGCTCGAGGTCTGCAAGGCTGGCTGCGACTACGTCGACGTGGCAATGGAACCGCTTTCATGGGGTACCGTTCACCCAGACGTTATCAGCGTTCAGGCAATGTTGAAGGACGCTGGTTTCCTTGTAAAAGACATCGACATGAAGACCTATATGGCTGCACGCAGCATGACACAGAGCTTCATCGATGACTTCCTCGGCTACTGGATCGACCCACGTAACCGTTACATCAACTCATTATTGCTTGGTTGCGGTCTGCCAGGCGGAATGATGGGCTCATTGATGGCCGACCTCAAGCCGGTGCACGCTGCTATCAACATGAACCGTAAGAATCAAGGTCTTCCGGAGCTCAGCGAAGACGAGATGCTCGTCGAGCTGTTCCAGGAAGTGCAGAATATCTGGCCTAAACTTGGCAACCCGCCATTAGTGACGCCATTCAGCCAGTACACCAAGAACATCGCTCTGATGAACCTCTTCGCACTCAGCAAGGGTGAGCCTCGTTACGAGACATCAATCGACCCTGCTGCTTGGGATATGATCCTCGGCAAAGCCGGAAAACTCCCGGGCACATTGGCACCTGAGATCGTCGAATTGGCAAAGAAAAAAGGCTTCGAGTTCTTCACAGGCAACCCGCAGGACAACTACCCAGACGCCTTGCCTCATTTCATCGAGATGATGGAAAAAGAAGGCTGGGACCGCGGTCAGGACGACGAAGAGCTGTTCGAGTTTGCAATGCACGAGAAACAGTATCGTGAATATAAGTCAGGCGAGGCAAAACGTCGTTTCAACCAGGAGCTCGACGCTAAGATGCAGGCCAAGGCCGAGAAGAGTGGCATGACTGTCAACCTCGACGACCTCAGAAAGATGCGTCACCCGAACGCAGAAGCTGTCACATCACCTGTGAGCGGCCGTATCATCTGGGAACTCGACGCTTATGAGAAGTCAATACCGCCTGCGACAGGCACCAAGTACAACGAAGGCGACACCTTCTGTTACGTGCAGACACCTTACGCACCTGAAGAAATCAAGACCAATTGGAGCGGAAAATTGGTGGAGGTCATCGCCGAACAAGGCAAGGTCGTTAAGAAAGGTGACATTTTAGCATTTATTGAAAAATAAGGATAAAAAGGATAAGAAAGGATAAGGAGGATAAGATTTTATCCCCCTTATCTTATATTATCAGCGAAGCGCTTATCCTTTAAAAAACCAGATTTGTTTTCACGAAACCTTTAATCTCTTCCTTGCTTGCATCAACACTGAAAACGCGATCAGGTTTCAGATACCAGACGTTATTGTGCTCTTTGAACAACGCCTCGCCGCCACCGGTGATGTTGAGCATGACGACGTCGTCGGCTTTCACCTGTTTGTTTTCGATGGCCTGGATGAGCGATGCTGTCGCCACGCCTGCTGCGTGATAGATGTCGATGCCTTCGAGTTCCTTGAACATATCGCAAGCCTTCTGTGCCTCATCGTTGGTCACCGCAAACATGTCGCCATTGGTATCTTCGAGAGCGTCGAAGAGTCCGCCTGCCAATGAATATGGCGGCTTGCGGTTTGAAAGCACCTTTGCCACGATCTCGCCGGCGTCTTTACGAGCCTGCTCAGCGTCATATGGCAGCAATGCTCTCGAATGCGCCTTCCACGCGTCGTACATCGGGGTGAACGGCTTGTTCTGTGAGACGTAAATCTTCGCTTTGTTGGTGCCAAATCGACCATCTTCAATGAAACGCAGGTTGGCCTCCCAAGCGGCTATTGCGCCCGTGCCGCTACCGACAGCCTGGAAATAGAAGTCCGGGATGCGACCGATGAATGTCGTCGCCGACATCATAGTGGTGCTCATGCCGTCACGACGGGCAATGTTTTTAGCGCCGCCCTCAGCGAAGAAACCGTCCATCTCACAGACGATATTTCCGAGGTTGATGGCATCGAAATAGTCGCTGCCGTGCTCGGTGCAGAGCAGTTTCACACATGGGTTGAGCGGCTTCTCAAACCACAAAGCGTCGATGTTATCGAAAGGCACCGTGAGCAACAGTTTGATATTATTGTCGGAGCACACCTGAGCGAAAGCTCTCGCAGTGTTACCTGCCGACGACACCACCATCACCTGTTTACGAAGCTTGTCATCAAGGCGGGCACACACCGAATACGCCTCGGTCTCCTTGAAAGAACAAGTGCGCATCTTGGCTCCTATCGCCGGATAATATCCGTTGAAGGTGATATATAAGTTGTTGAGCCCTAGCTTCTTGGCAAGCTTCTCGCTCTTGTAAGTCACAGGACACGATGGATTCTTCAAAAGGCTCTTCAAAGGCATCCAGTCGGCAAAACGATAAAGTCCGCCGTTCTCCTCCTTCACCTCAAGTTGTTTCTTCTCATAAATAGCACGGATCAAACTCGGTTTCTCACTGTTCGGAAAATCAAGCATCCATCCTGAATCTTCACAAACGCGTCCGTCAGCAACGCATTTCACCTGATATTTTGTAGGTTTAAAAGTCATAAAAAAACATTATTTCAAGGTCGCAAAGATAGTAAAATATTTTACTAATTTGAAATTTTCTGAAAATTTTTCTTTTGTATTTAAATTTATTTATAATAAATCCTTATTTTTGTGCATCAAAACGAGTAATATTACTACCATGAAAAACTTTAAACATTTGATTTTGTTAGCTACGGCGATGATTTTTGCCATTTCATCGCAGGCTCAGAAAGAAGAAAAACCTGTTTATCAATTCACTGATGATGTTGAAGTACCTCATACCATTGTGCAGAACCAAGCCAAGTCGGGAACCTGCTGGTGCTTTGCCGGAACAGGCTTCGTCGAGGCTGAGATTTTGAGAAAATATGATGTAAAACTCAACCTTTCGGAGATGTTCTCAGTGCGTTGGGCTTACACCAAGAAGTTCGACCGTTTCGTGCAGTTGCACAGCGCCACCAACCTCAGCGTGGGTGGCGAGATCTGTGACGTGCTTTACGCTGTCAACGACGCCGGCATGATCACCGATGAGGCATATAGCGGTCTTGTCCTCGGCGACCCGAACCATAACCATTCAGAGATTCAGAAAGCCATCGACGGCTATGCCAGAGTGGTGACACAGAAAAGCTACGGCCGCATCCTTTATGAGACATATCCGAAGGTTCTGAAGGGCATCCTCGACGCCTATCTCGGCGAGGTTCCTGAAGAGTTCGAATACGATGGCGTGAAATACACTCCGAAATCATTTGCTTGGAAGTACAGACTTATCAAAGATGATTATGTACAGTTTTCATCATTTATGGACAAAGATATGTACAAGCCATTCCTCATGCTCATCCCTGACAACTGGACCTACACCATGACTTACAACATGGGCTTCGACGAGATGATGGCCGAGGTCGACAATGCCTTGAACAACGGCTACACAGTGGGCTGGGCACAGGATGTCAGCGACAAAGGCTTCTCACGCAAGGCTGGCGTCGCCATCGTCCCTGAAGACGACGTCAACAAGATTCGCGAAAGCAACCCGAAGGCATTCAAGAAGATGACCGACGAAGAAGTCATGGAGAAACAATATTCATTTGAATATGTGATGCCCGAGAAGGAAGTGACCGAAGAGATGCACCAGCGCGCATATAACGACTGGAGCACTGGCGACGACCACAGTATGCTCATCGTCGGCATCGCCCACGACCAAAACGGCACCAAATATTATAAGGTGAAGAACTCATGGGGCGAGACAGGTCCTTACAACGGGTACTGGTACTGCTCAGAGCAGTTTGTGAGACTGCACACTGTGTTTTTCACTGTGAATAAAGAGGCTTTTAGCGAGCGTATGCGGAATTATTTACGGATAGAATTTGAGCAAGAAGAAAACGAAGGTCTTCCTGTTTATTAAAAATAATCGAACAATAATTATTAACAAAAAATTATAAACAAAATGAAATTCAGACATTTCTTATTGACAGCAGCCCTCTTCATGGGCGTGTCAGCATTCGCACAGCCAATGCCTCCTAAAGGCGATGAGCCAAAAACAGAAGATGAAGGCTACAAATTTGAAGTTATAAAAGAATTACCTATCACTCCTGTGAAAGACCAGAACAGAGCCGGCACATGCTGGTGCTACTCAACACTCGGTTTCTTCGAGGCTGAGTTGCTCCGTATGGGCAAGCCAGAGTACGATTTCTCAGAGATGTATATCGTTTACAAGACCTATCAGGATCGTGCTGACCGTCACGTCCGCACACATGGTGATGTCTCTTATTCAGAAGGCGGCGCTTTCGGCGATGTCATCTACGCTATCAAACATTACGGCCTCGTTCCGGATTCAGAGATGAGAGCAGGTCAGATGCACGGCGACAGCCTCACCGACTTCTCGGAGTTCTCAGCAGTGAGCGGAAGATTCCTCGAAGGTGTAGTGAAGACCAAGAAGTTACAGCTCGGCACCGATGAGAACCACACTCCACTTTGGAAGACCGCTTTCAACGGCATCCTCGATGCCTACATCGGCAAATGCCCTGAAGAGTTCACATATAACGGCAAGAAATACACTCCAATGGAGTTCGCAAAGTCAACAGGCTTGAACATGGACGACTATGTCAACCTCGCTTCATTCGCACACCAGCCATGGTACGAGCAGTTCGTCATCGAGGTGCAGGACAACTGGCGCTGGGGTAAGGCCTACAACCTCCCTGTCGACGAGTTCATGGAGGTGATGAACAACGCTATCGACAACGGCTACCCGATCGCTTGGGGTGCTGACGTCAGCGAGAAGGGCTGGCTCAGAGGTAAGATGGCAGGCGTTTGCGTGCTCCCGGACCTTGAAAGCCAAGCAGCCGACAAGTCAGGAACAGACTTCGCACACTGGAACGGTCTCAGCGCTGCTGACCGCCAGCAGGAAGCCATGAAGAGACCTACACCACAACGTTGGGTCAACGACCAGGATCGCATCGATGCTTACAACGACTACGAGACAACCGACGACCACGGCATGGTGATCTACGGCAAGGCAAAAGACCAGATGGGCAACGTCTATTTCATGGTGAAGAACTCATGGGGCGATGCAGGCAACTACCACGGATTATGGTACTGCTCAGAAGCTTTCGTGCGTTACAAAACATTGAACTACGTCGTTCACAAAGACGCCCTCCCAAAGAGCATTAAGAAAAAACTTGGTATCAAGTAAAACTACCTTTTAAATAACTTAATACATAAAACTATGAAAAAATTAACATTTTTGATGATTGCATTGTTCTTAGGAACAATCGCATTTGCTCAAGCTGAGAAAGCCTTAGTAGAAGAAAAGGCTGTTGACCAGTACGGCAACAAAGTTGATGTGAAAGATGTGTTTGCCTCCGACCGTGACGGCATCCTCGTCTTCGAATCAAAAGACAAAGAGTACAAGTTCTGGTTTGATTCAAGAGTGCAGATTGACTTTGCAAACTATTGGGGTCAGCAGGATTGGGCCGATAAGATCGGTGATGGAGCCAGCGTCCGCCGCGCACGTTTCGCTGTGAAAGCTCAGATCACTCCACAATGGTATGGTGAAGTCGATATGGAACTCGCTAACGGTTCATTCGAACTCAAAGACGCTATCGTACGTTACACTGGCATTAAGAATATGCAGTTCAGTGTCGGTAGCCAGAAGCCAGACTTCTCAATCTCACGTAACACTTCATCACGTTACCTCGAGTTCATGGAGCGCCCGATGGTCGTCAGCGCATTCGCACCAAGCCGTCACCTCGGTATCTTCGCAAAATACGCTAACAAGCTGTTGTTCGTCAGCGGTAGCATGCTGTTCCAGGAAATCGAAGGTCAGGAGACCCGTGACTTCGTCGAGAAAAACAACAAAGACTATGGCATGAGCGAAGGTGTCTCATACCTCGGCAAGGTCGTTTTGCGTCCTATCAATGAACTCGACTATGGTATCCACATCGGTGGCGCTATCATGTTCGACACTCCTAAGACATCTGATGAGACTGGTGTTTACAACACAACACGTTTCAGCTGCCGTAACGCAACCAACATCAACCGTAAGAAATACATCGACACCGATGATATCAAGAACACCGACCACAACCTCATCTACACTGTTGAGCTCGCTGGTCACTACAACGGTCTCCGCGTTGAGGGCGCTTGGATTGCTGACAAGACCTACATGAAAGAAGAGACAGGCATCGATAAGCCATACTTCTTCCAGGGCTGGTATGTCGAAGCTGGCTACCTCCTCCTCGGTGGCATGCAGAGCTACGACTCAGGCAGCGCCAAGTTCAACCGCATCCGTAACGGCAGAAAATGGGGCGACGTCGAACTCGCACTCAAGTATGAATATCTCGACATGAACGACTATAAAGACCGTGGTGCTAACGCTATCTACGGCGGCTCAGCCGACCTCTTCGGCGTAGGTCTCAACTTCTACTTCAGCAAACAAGTGAAGTTCGTCCTCAACTACCAGTACGTGAACAACGACCGTTATGCTAACGGAAAGGGCAAGCTCTATGTCGGCCTCGATGCTAACGGCAACCCAACTAAGGATTACACCAAAGTTGTTGCTAAAGACGGCGACGCTGGCGTGAACTACCACATGCTCCTCGGTCGTTTCCAGATCGCTTTCTAATAATTGATGTTTAACTTTAAAGATTGAAAAAGATGAAAAAGATATTATTTGTGGCATTAGCCCTCGTGTTCGGTCTGGTTTCATGCGTGAAAGACAAACCATATCCGGGTATCACCATCAGTAACGTCAGCTACAGCCCTACAGCAGTTCAAGCCGACCAGCCTGTAACAGTTACAGCTACAATTTCAAGCTTCAACGACTTCACAGCTAAGGTGGTTTATAAACTCAACAGCAGCGAGAAAGAAGTCGCTATGACAGCAGGCACCACTTACACAGCAGTCATCCCTGGATATCCAGATGGCACGACTATTAGTTTCTATATCGAAGCAAGCAATGACGACGTGACTATGAAATCAGATGTTAAGGAATACACCGTTGGTGCTGTTCAGATCGACTATACAGTGCTCCGTCTCAATGAGTTGAACGGTAACGACAAATTCATCGAGATTTACAACACAGGTTCAGACGCCATCAACCTCGCCGGTGTAAATATCGAGAAAGACGGTGCTCAGAAATGGGCTGGTACATCAGACATCAATATTGAAGCCGGTGGCTATGTTGTGCTTTACAGCGTTGATGTACAGGGTGATCATCCTGAGTTGCCTGAGTATATGTTCTTCGACGGCGGTCTCTCAGCAAAGAAGAACGTCCGCATCCAGCTCTTCACACCAGCAGGCGTGAGCATCGACGACTTCAACCTCACCAACATCGAAGCTAACGACCCATCGATGATCCCAGCACCAGCATCATACAGCCTCAACAGCGACGGTGAATGGTACTATGCAGATGCTACACCAGGCGCAGTTAACGTCGACGGTGAGACAAAACTGTTAGGTCTTGAAAATGGTCCAACACCTCCTCCAACACCTGACTACACCAACATCGTGCTCAACGAGTTGAATGGCGACACCAAGTTCATTGAGATTTACAACAAAGGTGAACTCGACCTCGCAATCGAAGGCTGGTACATCACCAAGGACGGCAACGAGGAAGACCCCAAATGGACTGCTGACGCAACAGTCGTAGTGCCGGCTCACGGCTATGTTCTCCTTTACAGCGCTGATGTTCAGGCTGACCATCCAGAGCACCCTGAGAACCTCTTCTTCAACAGCGGTCTCTCAGCAAAGAAGACAGTGCGCATCGCTCTCTACATGGCTGACGGCATCGAGAGAGATGCCTTCGAAAGAGGTACAACAGGCGAATGGGGACTGACCATTAGCAACGTCGCTCCTCAGTCATACGCCCGCACACCAGACGCAGGCGACTGGAAGCTCGCTGACCCGACACCAGGCGCAGCAAACCCTGCAACAGGCGACGACATCCCACAAGAGTAAAATAACAACAAGGGCGGATCAGAAGGTTCGCCCTTTTAAAATCTTAATAAACAAATGGCAAAAGAAGAAATGAAAATCGGCGAAGTATCAAAGCCGAGATTTGAGTTCCGTTCATTCGGACAATGCTTCTGCGAAGCACATAAACGCATGGCACGTCTCTCAATGCCTGTCCCCGAGAAAGTTTGGGAACGCTTGAGCGATGAGATTTATATCATCTCACGTAAAAACGACATCAACAACACCAAGATCCGTGACGGCAAGATGGACATCAAGACCTTCGTCCAGAGTGTCGACGGCCTCGAGCAGTGGAATCCTCTCATGAAAGGCGAGTTCCCGATCGCGAGGACAGTCCTTGAGAAAGAAGTGTTCCCGGCTTTCATGGTCGAGATGCCAAAGCTCACAAAAGACACCTACACCTATGAAGAGTTTATCGCCATGGTGAAGGCTAACCCTGACCTCGCCGCTGTCCGCGTCCACAAACGCCGCTTCGGATATATGGTCAACGACACCATCTGCGAATATGGTGAAGTGCTCATCAACGGAGCTAAGATCGTCACCATAAACTCAGAGTCGACAGAGATTGAAGACATCAAAAAGACCATCAAAGACTGCGGCCTCGAAGGTGTCGAGAATATCAACTATTTACAGGCAATCAAGCGCGTCATCGGCATGTCCGACAAACCGCTCGCAAACGAATAATCATTATGGCACAGGAAATAGAAAAGAAGTTTTTGGTTAAGGGTGACTTCAAATCAGAAGCATTCAAAGCCACACGTATCACCCAAGGTTATCTCAGCAGCGTGCCAGAGCGCACCGTCCGCGTGAGAGTCAAGGGCGACAAGGGATTCATCACCATCAAAGGCATCGGCAACGCATCAGGTGCAGCCCGCTTCGAATGGGAGAAAGAGATTCCTGTTGAAGAAGTGCAGCAGCTTCTCGAGATCTGCGAGCCAGGCGTCATCGACAAGACACGTTACCTTGTCAAGAACACCGACGGCAAACACACATGGGAAGTCGACGAGTTCTACGGCGACAACGACGGCCTCACAGTGGCTGAAGTCGAGCTCACCGACGAGAACGAGCCTTTCGACAAGCCAGCATGGCTTGGAGAAGAGGTCACCGGCGACCCGAAATATTTCAACTCAATGTTGATGAAGAATCCTTATAAGAATTGGAAATAGTTGACACGAGACTTCGAGACACGGGACGGATTTGGTCTCTCGTCCCGCAGTCTCGCGTCTCGCGTCCCTAAACCCTAAACTACAATGTCATTCGATCCGTTAGATATGAATAACTATAAGGTGGAAAAGCTGCCTAAGATGCAGAAATCCTCCTTCGAGCAATGGATGGCACGCCTCGGCGGACCTATCGCCATCCTCGCCTTCATACTGCTTTATTGGTTTATCCCACTCGGGTTCATCGATAATCTGAACCCAGAAATGTTGACAGCCAAGGCGCTAAAAAGATATAACGACATCGGCGGAGAAGCGTTCCTGCGCTCCAACTACGCCATGTTCGCCATATTCATCGCGGGTCTGATACTCTGGATGACCGAGGCGATACCCAACTACCTCACCTCTTTATTAATCATCCTCGGCATAGTGATATGCAACGTCACCACACAGAAAGAAGCCCTCGCTCAACTGGGACATCCTGTGATGTGGCTGAATATCTTATCATTCGTTTTGGCGAGCATGCTTGTCAAGACGCAATTCGCTAAAAGGCTCGCGCTCGCCTTCGTGATAAAATTCGGCAAGAGCGCCAAAGGAGTGCTCTGGAGCTTCCTCATCATCAACCTGGTGCTGTCGGCATTCATCTCCGCCACCACGGTAAAAGCCACCATCATGCTTCCTATCTTCATGACGGTGTGCGCCATCTACGGAGCTTCAAACGGCAACCGTAATAACTTCGGACGTAACCTCGTGATACAGAACCTGTTCCAGGTCAACGTCGGTGCCAACGCTTTCTACACAGGCAGCGGCGCTCACCTCTTGGCAATATCGTTAATAGCAGGTTTCGCTGGCAGCTGCGACTTCGGTTATTCCGACTGGCTAGTGGCATGCGGACCGATGAGCGTCATCACATTGGCAGTAGGTCTTATGCTCGGCATCTACGTCTTCTTCCCGATGAAGAAAGAAGAACAGAAGCCTCAGATTGAAGGCGGTCTCGAGCGCCTGAAACAGGAACTCGATGCCATGGGCAAGATGAAACCCGAGGAATACAAGGCCGTGGGTATCTTCTTCCTCGTGCTGATCCTCTGGATCACCAAAGGCACCTTCCATAACATCGACGAAACCATCGTAGCCTTGCTTGGCGCTATCTTAGCTTTGCTTCCAGGCATTGGCGTGGTGAAATGGAACGACGTCGACATCCCGTGGCACCTAATGCTCTTCTCGGCAGGCGCCTACACCCTCGGCTCAGGCCTCAACGCCACCGACCTCCCCAACACCATGGTCAACGCAGGCTTCGACAGCCTTGGCATCACCGCAGAGACACCATTCTGGGTGCTCTACGTCATACTCACCTTCCTGATGCTCTACTCAGGACTGGTATTCCAAAGCAAGACCATCAGAACGATGGTGTTTGTCCCAATAGCACTCGGCGTGGAGGCACGCTTCGGATTCCCGCTCATGAGCCTCTCACTGCCAGTGGCAATGTTAATCGAACACGTCTACGTGCTGCCATTCAACAGCAAACCGGCAGCACTGCTATATAACACCAACATGTACAGCATGACCGATGCCTTCAAATATGGTATCACCATGATGACATTCGCTTGGGTAATCATCCTCCTGTGGGGCGAGACAGTCCTCAAATGGATGGGCATCACCCCTGGATTATTCTAATAAAACATCAGAAAAATGATAGAAATTCAGACAAAAATACACGATAAGTTCTCCGTAGAATTCAAGGTCGGATTCAGCGGAAGAGATAACGCCAAGATGGATTATTTTGACGTCAATTCCTGGATTTTTATCCCTAATGGGCTGTATATCAACAAAAACACATACAGCAAAGACCGTTTCTACACCGACATGAAATCGAACATCAGGCTGATAACGCCATCATTTTCATTAAAAGAGATGGTGGAAGGCACCGATGCCCCGATCCAACATGTATTGAACTCGTTACACAACAAAAACGAGTTCGAATTCCAGCTGAAACTGTTCGGTTCTATTTTCAAAAGCTCAATCCGCGACGAGTCGACAGATATTATCCATGAAAAGAATAAAGATATATTAAATCAACGTTGTGCTAAATATATCTATGATCTACAACGCGTTATGCAATCATATCGCGCTATATACGATAAAATCGACCAAAAAGACGAATCGGCACTCGCAAAATTCAGGTTCACCGATGAGTTCATCAGCCATCAGATGCAAATTCAAACGATGAAAATCGTGAAAGCTTTACAGCATCTCGAAGGCATGCAGGACACTACAAAAATTCTGATAGACAGCTTAAAAGAAGAGACAGATTATAAGATTTCGAAAGGCTATAGCCATGTGATCATCAACGATGACGCCAACAACCGCAAGCTGGTGAACCATCACAGCAAGTTGAAGAAATACATCGAAAGCGCACTGTTTCTCAACGTCAACACTACGCAGGACGGCCAGGCAGTGAAACAGATCTCGTTCAGCCTCGCTGCCGGTCTCGCGATGATGGTATACCTGCTCATCACCACACTCTTCCAGAAATACTGGGGCAACTACCCCAACCTGATTTTCTTCATACTCGTCATCTTTTATATCCTGAAAGACCGTATCAAGGAACTCACCCGTTGGATGTTCGCCTATCAGCTGAAGGACAAGTATTACGATAATAAAACAGTCATCAGCATCAAGGATAACCAGGTCGGAATCCTAAAGGAAGGCATGGACTTTATTTCTGAAGACAAGGTGCCTTCCGAGGTGATGAAGCTGCGCGGCCGCACCCGACTAGAGGTCGAAAATAAACTTCTCGACGAGAAAATCATACTTTACAGAAAACGTGTGGAGATTGATAATGATACTCTTAGAAACCAGTACAACTACGAGTTCAAAGGCATCAACGACATTATCCGCTACCATGTCAATTATCTGACAAAGAAAGCTGACAACCCAGAAACGCTCATTGACTGTCTCGACGAGGATGGTAACGTGCAGACTATCAAAGCAGAACGCGTCTACACATTACATTTTGTACTACAGTTCAAATGGGAAGATCAAATTGAATACAAAGATTTCCACATCAACGTAAACCGCAACGGAATCGTTGATATTACTTCTTCATCACTTCAAACCCTTTGCCATAAACTCCCATCACGGTGTTGACAGAAACGAAGGCTTTCGGGTCTTCCTGTTTCACTATTCTAATGACAGGCTGGCATTGTGTTTTGCGCACCACCGCCATCAGGATGTCGCTGTCCTGCTTGGTATACCATCCGGTTCCGCGAATGATGGTGACGCCGCGGTGAAGCTCATTGCTGATACGGTCGGCAATAACTTCAGGTTTCGACGAGAAGATGAACATCTGCACCGACTGCTTGCTTCCTGTAAAAGCAAGGTCCATGCAGTAGCTACTCACAAAGTTTCCTACCAAGCTGTAGATGATAAGTTCCACACGCTGAAGGACTTCCAAGTCTTGGAACACGAAAAACGAGCTCCCGATGATGACGAGGTTCATCGCCAGCGTGAAGCGTCCGAGTGATATGTTGCGGTATTTATTCACCACCATTGTGATGATATCCACACCGCCAGTGCTGCCCCCCTGAAGGAAGATGATGCCGTTGGCAAAGCCGCCAATTCCGCCTCCGATAATGGCAGCGAGGAACTTGTCAGAAATTACCGGCACGTCACCGATGAGGTTCTGCAACAGCGAGAAGAAGAACGACATCACCGCGATGCAATAAATCGTCTTAACTCCGAATTTCCAGCCTAATATCTTGAAAGAGAATAAGATAAGTATTGCATTAAGTGTAAAGATAGTATAACCTGTCGAAATGCCTGTCACCCAATAGACGATAGTTGCTATACCGTTGACGCCACCGCCAAGCATATTGTTCGGGATGAGGAAGGCGGTCCAGCCGAGAGCTATGATAAACAAACAAACGGTGATAACTGCGTAGTTTTTGATTTCTACAAGAATGTTAGATGTTTTTTTCATAATGATATCATTTCGTTTTAAACAACAAAAGACTTAAAACATTGCTGGCCAATATCTTAAGTCTTCATTTCTTTTCGTACCTGAGGCCGGGGTCGAACCGGCACGTCCACAATGGACACAGGATTTTAAGTCCGGCGCGTCTACCGATTCCGCCACTCAGGCACTTATTATTTGAGCGGAAAACGAGACTCGAACTCGCGACCCCGACCTTGGCAAGGTCGTGCTCTACCAACTGAGCTATTTCCGCAAAATTTGTTCCAAATTTTGCGGCTTTTTGTCGCGACTCGGCATTGCTCAAGCACGCTTGGCATTGCACTCGCTGCTCCAAAAAGTCCGCCTGGAACTGGGTGATTCATATTTGAAAGAACCGTGAGCGGAAAACGAGACTCGAACTCGCGACCCCGACCTTGGCAAGGTCGTGCTCTACCAACTGAGCTATTTCCGCTTAAAATTGCGGTGCAAAAATAGTACATTTTTTAATACCTGCAACATTTTTTTTGAAAAAAAATTGACATAATGATTTTAAGACAGAATTAATAAGATCTTACAGATGAAAAGTTGTTAGTTATCAATTCTTTAGCCTTCGGCTTTCGCAGAAAGACGGCAGCTAAAGAATGACGACAAAAAAACATTCAGTATGATAATTATTCATCAATTTTGAAGGCCTTTGGCTTTCGTAGAAAGACAGCAGCTAAAGAATGACGACAAAAAAAACATTCAGTATGATAATTATTCATCAATTTTGAAGGCCTTTGGCTTTCGTAGAAAGACAGCAGCCGAAAAATGATGAATAATTATCAATAGTTTTTCAGCATTTTCTTAATCTCATTGAGCTTCATCAAAGCCTCAACCGGAGTCAAAGTATCGATATTAATGTTTAAAATATCATCTTTGATTTGCAGTAAAAGCGGGTCGTCAAGTTGGATGAAGCTGAGCTGCATATTGTCAACCTGTTTGCTTTCCTTAACCGCTTCATCAAGGTTATCATGTGAATGCGACTTCTCAAGCATCGATAGCAAAGCATCAGCTCTGTCAATGACTTTACGCGGCATTCCTGCCATTGCAGCCACATGAATACCGAAACTGTGCGCGCTGCCTCCCCTTTTAAGTTTTCTCAAAAACACCACTTTATTACCAATTTCCTTAACGGTGACATGATAATTTTTGATTCTCTTAAACGTCGCCTCCATCTCATTAAGTTCATGATAATGAGTAGCAAACATCACCTTAGCGCGCATTGTAGGATGCTCGTGCAGGTATTCTGTTATCGCCCAAGCAATGCTGATACCATCGTAGGTGCTGGTGCCCCGGCCTATCTCGTCAAGTAAAATCAAACTTCTATTTGAGACATTGTTCAAAATCGACGCTGTCTCGTTCATCTCAACCATGAAAGTCGACTCGCCGGAAGAGATGTTGTCGCTTGCGCCGACACGTGTAAATATCTTGTCAACCAGGCCAATACGAGCTTCGGAGGCTGGTACGAACGAGCCTATCTGTGCCAACAAAACAATGAGTGCTGTCTGACGCAACAACGCCGACTTACCAGACATGTTCGGCCCGGTGATGATTATGATCTGCTGTTTCTCACGATCCAGATATACGTCGTTGGAGATATATTCCTCGCCCGTCGGCATCATCTGCTCGATAACAGGGTGTCTTCCTTCTTTAATATCAATAACATACGAGTCATCGACCGTAGGCATGACGTATTTGTTATTAAGAGCTATGTATCCAAAATTGACAAGGCAGTCGATTTTTGCCACCAGTGAGGCGTCAAGCTGTATCGGGGCAACGAACTCAGCCGTAGCCGCCACCAATTCCATATAGACACGATCTTCGATAACCTGTATCTTCTCCTCCGCGCCGAGAATCTTTTGCTCATATTCTTTCAGCTCCTCGGTGATATAACGTTCTGCATTCGTCAGTGTTTGCTTGCGAATCCACTCAGCAGGCACCTTGTCTTTATGGGTGTTTGTAACTTCAAGATAATATCCGAATACGTTGTTAAACCCTATTTTCAGCGATGAGATGCCCGTCTTCTCCATCTCGCGACGCTGGATATTAATAAGGTAATCTTTCCCCGAACGAGAAAGATTTCGCAGATCATCGAGTTCTGCATCCACTCCATCGGCTATGTAATTACCTTTTGACGTGAGTGCCGGTGCATCCTCTTTAATCTCTTTCCGTATTCTATTCTTTATTGATTCACAAGGATTTAGCTGCTCTGCGAAAGTCTTTACAGCAACGTTGTCACTATTTTGGCATAGGTCGCGTATCACTTTGATTTGCTCGAGGGCGTGCGCCACCTGCAGGAGCTCGCGAGGGTTTACCCTCGCGAGCGACACTTTGGATATAAGTCGCTCTAAATCACCAACTTGGCGTATCGCATCTTGATATTGCGAAATAACATCTCTATTCTTATAAAAATAATCTACGACTTCATAACGCGCCTGTATCTGCTCTTTGTTTTTAAGCGGCAACGAGACCCAACGGCGCAGCAGTCGCGAGCCCATCGGCGACACTGTTTTGTCAATTACATCAATGAGCGTCTTAGCGTTAGGATTCGGGGTGTTTAAAAGTTCAAGGTTACGAATCGTAAACTTATCAAGCCACACAAACTGCCCTTGGTCAATTCGCGACAGTGAGGTAATATAATCTATCTTATCATGTTGAGTTTCATGGAGATAATGTATCGCAGCACCTGCAGCCACAATGCCTTTTGGAAAGTCGTCTACGCCGAATCCTTTTAATGAAGTGGTGTTAAAATGACGCGTCAATATGTCGTTGGCATAGTCATCGGTAAAAACCCAGTCATCGAACACCGTTAAGAAATACTTATCGCCGAAAGTCTCAATAAAATCACGGCGTTTATTGCGTTGGCACAACACCTCCGAAGGGTTAAAACTCTGCAGAAGCTTGTCGACATACTCGTTATTGCCTTGTGTCAAATAAAACTCGCCAGTCGAGACATCCAAAAACGCTATTCCGCTCTCGTTTTTCTCAAGATGCACCGACGCCAAAAAGTTATTTTCTTTCTGTGTCAGCACATTATCGTTATACGTCACACCCGGTGTCACCAGTTCAACGACGCCACGTTTCACTATGCCTTTTGCCGTTTTTGGATCTTCAAGCTGTTCACACACAGCGACTTTCAAACCGGCGCGCACCAGCTTCGGCAGGTATGTGTCAAGTGCATGGTGCGGAAATCCCGCAAGTTCAACACTTTGCGACATAGCACTTGAACGTCGTGTGAGCACGATACCCAAAATATCGGCAGCCTTCACCGCATCCTCACCATACGTCTCATAAAAATCACCCACGCGGTACAACAGCATCGCCTCAGGATATTTCGCCTTGAAAGCATAATACTGCTTCATCAATGGAGTATCGTTTGCCATAGTTTTAAGTTATTCAGTTAGTCAGTTATTTAATTGACAGTTAATTAATTAAGGTATTTATCTTCAGTTATAATCAATGCACAAATATACGATTTTTATTGGAATCTCATCCAAATTTTAACTATTTTTGCAAAAATTTTTCAGACATGCGAAAATTGACAACATCAGAGCTAAATCGTTTGAATGTCACTGATTATCATAAGGTTAAGAAGATACCTATTATAATAATATTGGATAATATTCGTTCGATGGAGAATGTGGGGTCGTTTTTCAGGACCGCCGACGCGTTTCGTATCGAGGCAATTTATCTCTGCGGAATAACAGCATGCCCACCACATCGTGAAATTCACAAAACGGCTTTAGGTGCTGACGAAAGCGTTGATTGGAAGTATTTCAAAACAACATCCGAGGCTTGTGAATCGTTGCGAGTGGCAGAATACAGAATCTTTGCCGTCGAACAGGTTGAAAACAGCATCATGTTGGACGATTTTAAAGCGCCGGAAAAATCAGCCTATATATTTGGTAATGAGGTAGATGGCGTCGACGATTCAGTGTTAAAATTCTGCGAACAAGCGATAGAAATACCGCAAAAAGGAACCAAACATTCACTAAATGTGTCGGTCAGCGGCGGAATTGTCATGTATCATCTATTTCAAAATTTAAGTTATATCATTGATATTCAATAAGTTATATTAACTTAATATTTTTGTGGAAAATTTTTATTCAATTTGAGTTTTCTATTGAATTTTTATCTAATTTTGTAGCTTGAAATATAAGAGTATAAATTAAGTTCAAAAAAATAATTAAATTATGCGTAAAATTACTGTCAAATCATTGCTAATTATTTGTTTAGCAATTCTTCCGTTAACTTTCTTCGGTCAGAATAAAGGCGGAAAACAACAAAAAAAACAGAACGACAACCATTGGTTTATGGATGTTGACCTCGGCGGAACATTGCTCTTTGGTGACAATGAGACATTCCAGTTCAACAGAATGAGAGGTGACGTTCGCGTTGGTGCTGGTTACGCTTTCGCAAAGTACTTCGCAGCTTATGGTAAGATCGGTTTCGGTTACCTTTCAGGTCAGAAAGAGAACGTGTTCACAACAAACTTGGCAAACTATCTTTCATACGACTTGAACGTGTCTGTTGACCTCATGAACCTCATCTTCGGTTTTGATGAAGACAGAAAATTCAGCGTAAAACCTCACGTCGGTATCGGTCAGTTGCAGTCAACAGCTAGAGCAACAACAGTTGACGGCAAAATGTACAAAGTCGGTTATCTCGAGTCAGAACCAGGTGTCACAACAGCAGGTAAAGGTTTCAACGGCCGTAAGATCTACATGGAGATCCCTATGGGTATCGAGTTTGAATACAACTTCAACAGAAAACTCGCTATGTACTTCGACCTCCAGACAACAAAAGTTGACTCAGACAGATTAGAAGGTATTGCATTGGGCGACCACAACGACTGGTTCTCAATGGGCAACATCGGTCTCAGATACAACTTCAGAAGCGCTAAATCTTCAAAACAGCAGGCCGCTGAAGCAGCAGCTTTAGCTAAAGCAGCTGAAGAAGAAGCAGCTAAGAAAGCAGCTGAAGAAGCAGCTCAGCCAAAATTTGACTGCGAGTCATTCAAAGACTGCGACGCATTCAAACAGGCAGTGAAAGAAGCTGTTGAAGAAGCTCTTAAAGAGTATCAGCCAGCTCCAGCAGCTCAGGCAGTAGAAGCTGAAGAAGAAGAAGCAGATGAGACAGAATCAGTTGAAGTCCTCCAGAAAAACTACGAGGAAAAAGACATTCACCTCACATTCAAAGTTGGTAAAGCTGAAGTTGAAGACAACCAGGCTAACAGAAACCAAGTTAAAGAAGTCAACGACGAGATTGAAGAAGGAAGAGAAATCCACACAATCTTGACCCGCGGCTATGCTTCACCAGAAGGCAATGACAAACAGAATCAGAAGCTTTCAGAAGACCGCGCAAAAGCTACAGCTGACTACATCCAAGCTAAACTTGGTGACAATGCTAACGGCATCAAATTCGATGCAAAAGGCATGGGCTCAGACTGGAAAGGTTTAGAGAACGCTATTAAGAATGCTAACATCGCTAACAAAGCTGAAGTTGAAAAAGCTATCGCTAACAAAGACACAGCAGCTTTGAACAAGCTCGCAGCAAACGATGCTGAACTCAGCAAGATTCTCAACAGCCTCAGAAAGACTCAGGTTTACATCAACAAGTAATCCAAGTTAAGGTAGAAACAAAAAAGGTCTCCGATTGGAGACCTTTTTTGTTTTATCAAAGAACCAACCGATGAATACCTACATCATAAGGCTGGTCGATGGCCTCTACAATACGCTCGTAATCTCTCCTATTCGCCACAAAATCAATGTTATTGGTATCCAAAATCAAGATACGCATATCGTTTTGCTGCTTGATGAAATCAAAATAGCCCTGTTGCAGATGCTCAAGATATGAGTCTTCAATTTTCTGCTCATAATCTCGTCCACGTTTGTGAATATTATGTTGCAAATGCTCGACATCGAGATAGAGATACACCATCAACTCAGGCTTTGGGATGTTTGAGAAAATGATATTGAAAAACCTTGAAAACAAGTCATATTCATCAGGTTGCAGATTCTCGCGCGAGAAGATGAGCGACTTCGCAACATAATAATCAGAGATGATAAAATCGTGGAAAAGATCGAGGTTGCCGAGCTTGTCTTTGAGCTGTTGAAAACGCAAGGCCAGGAATGTCATCTCCACCTGGAAGGCATATTTATCTGGGTTATCATAAAACTTGGCGAGAAACGGGTTTTTGTCGGGCTCGAATTCCTCAAGGATGAGCTTTCCGTTGAAATCGCGAGAAATCATTGACGAAAGCGTCGTTTTGCCGGCGCCCATCGTACCCTCTATTGCCACGTAATTATATCTCATAATACATTTATTTTCCCATTATCCTGACATTCGTCAAGCAGCTGAAGGTTCGATTTTTTCAACAGTGGATGCACGAAATCCGGTGCAATGTCGCAGAGCGGCAGCAAAGTAAACCGGCGCTGATGAAGCCTTGGATGTGGCGCCGTAACCATCTCAGTATCAATAATATCTTTACCATAATAAAGAATATCAATATCCATCGGACGTGAGACGTAACCCTGATGAGGCATGCTACGATCGCGGCCAAGCTCCTTCTCTATCGTAAGTAACGTTTGCATCAATACATCCGGTGACAACGAAGTCCTGATTTCCACCACCTGATTCAAGAACCAATGTTCAGCCTGAAAACCCCATGGTTCCGATTCGTAAAGGCGCGATTTGGCGACAATCTCACCACACCTCTCCTCTAGCATCTTACATGCTTGATTTACAAGAAGTTCACGGTCGCCGAGATTTGAGCCCAACAAAACGAAAACCAATTCCGAAGCCATGAAAAAATTGTTTTGCCTTACAAAATGCAAATATAATGAAAGAAATCGTATATTTGCAAAAAAAATATAACAATGAAACAATTCTTCAAATTCATGTTCGCCTCATGCCTCGGTTCGGCATTGATGCTTATAGTTTTACTGTGTATATTGATTTGGACGGTTGGCTCAAGCACCAGCAGCAATGTCAGTGTGAAACCTAAAACAGTGCTTTACATGACTTTGGATTATGAAATTCCAGAAAGAACAACTGAAGACAATATCATGACTACATTGATGAATGTCAAAGACTTAGACATTGATTTGAGTGGTTTGAATGATATCATAGCAAACATCGACTATGCGAAAAACGATCCCAACATCAGTGGAATATTTCTCGAGTTGTCATCGGTCGGAACCTCGACAGCTAACATTGAAGAGTTGAGACATCATCTCTTAAGTTTCAGAGAATCAGGGAAGTTCGTTATCACATATTCTGAAACGATGGCTCAGAACGCCTATTATCTGGCGACTGCAGGCAATGAGATTTACATCAACCCGGACGGCATGCTAGACATCCACGGAATGGCATCACAGGTAATGTTCTACAAAAACCTTTTGGATAAGTTAGATATTGAGATTCAGATAATTAGAGGTCCAAACAACAAGTTCAAGAGCGCTGTGGAGCCTTATTTCTTGGATAAGATGAGCGACGCCAACCGCGAGCAGATGACGAAGCTTTTGAATACGATGTGGGGTAAGGTTGTGAATGACATCAACGTGTCGAGAGGCATTAGTGTGCAGAGAATCAATCAGTTGGCTGATGATTTAACTTTGACCTTCGACGCGAGGGAGGCTTTGGAAGAAGGTTTTGTTGACGGACTGGCATATAGAGATGAAATAATCGCAAGAATAAAAGACTTGGCTGGCATTGAGAAATCAAAGAAAATCAATGTGTTGACTAATGGACAATATGCTAGCACAAGACCTGAGCCTAAGGCAAAAGCCAACAAGATTGCTGTCATATATGCCAACGGGCAGATTATCGATGGCGAAGGCGATGACGAGACTATAGGCTCAATTACATTATCAAAAGCTATCCGTGAGGCACGTGAAAACAGGAAGGTGAAAGCCATAGTGATGCGTGTCAACTCACCTGGTGGCAGTGCTTTGGCATCGGAGGTGATTCGTCGTGAAGTTGAGCTTGCCAAAGCTGAGAAGCCATTCATCATATCGATGGGAAGCTATGCTGCATCAGGCGGTTATTGGATCTCAACAGAAGGCGACTATATCTTTGCTGACCCAACGACTTTAACCGGTTCTATTGGCGTTTTCGGCACCTTCCCAAATGCCAAAAAGTTCCTCAACGAGAGAGTCGGCTTGACATTCGATGTCGTTAAGACCAATAAAAACGCCGACTTCGGAAGCATCGCCGAGCCACTGACAGATTATCAAAAGAAGATGTTGCAGAAATATGTCGGCAACACTTATAACGATTTCACCTCATTAGTGGCACGCACCCGCAGCCTGCGTCAGAGCTATGTCGACTCCATTGGACAAGGCAGAGTATGGGCTGGTGCAGACGCATTGGCGCTCGGACTCGTCGACGAACTTGGCGGACTCGACAAAGCCATCGAATACGCTGCAAAGAAGGCAAATCTGACAGATTATTCGTTAAAATATTATCCAAAACAAATGGATATGTTTGACATGGTGATGAATGGTAACATACCAGAGCCATATACCAAATCATTGATTAAGAACAAATTAGGAAAAAACTACACATATCTCGAGACATTTGAAAACATCTCAAAACTCGATGGCATCCAAGCACTGATGCCATTCATGATTGTGGAATAATGATTGAAATGATACCAGCGCAATTCGAAGATATAAGATCATATTTGGATGAAGAAATTCCAGCAGCAATGGAATACTTCGTCAACGATGAAACGTCGCTTTCTGTAGCAAAACTTGCACTTCCCGACAAGACAGACGACGAAGTCAAGGAGCTGTTGAGAAGCATCAAGACTACTGACGAGTTTCAGCATATCATGATGACACGATTCGTCAGGTTGATTGAGACAACAACAATGAAAGGCGTTGTCACTCAAGGCTTTGAGCATCTCGACAAAAATAAAGCATATCTCTTCACGGGCAACCATCGCGACATCACCCTTGACGCATTCATTTTACAGATGTATATGCTCGAAAACGGCTTGGATACCTGCAACATTGCATTCGGTGACAACCTCATCTTGAACAAAACCATTGAGGTTTTCAGCAAGTCGAACAAGATGTTTAAGGTACTTAGATCACAGAATGTCAGAGAGTTAGCACAAAATTCACAGCATCTTTCGGATTACATCAGATATCTTATCCGTGAGAATAAATCGGTTTGGATTGCGCAACGCAATGGTCGCACCAAAGACGGCAACGACAAGACCGACCATGGTTTGATTAATATGTTTTCGATGTCAGGCGATAGGAAAAACCTCGTGCCAAACCTTGCAGAACTCAACATCACTCCTATTGCGACATCCTACGAATACGAGCCGTGCGCGATGATGAAGGCACGCGAAAGCTACCTTAAAGAACGCGACGGAGTTTATGTGAAGAAGCCTATGGAAGACATGGACAGCATAGTCTCCGGCCTCAAGAAGAAAAAAGGCACCATGACCATAGCTATTTGTCCTACAATCACTTACGACGATTTAAAGAAATACGAAGGTGCCGAAAAACATGAGATAGTAAAAGTCGTCGCTGATATGATCGACAAACGGATTTACGAAAACTATAAGCTTTATCCGAATAATTACATTGCAAGCGATTGGTTGTCAGGAAGTTCCACCTTTAGAAAATACTATACCAAGGAAGAAGAAGACGTCTTCAAGGCATATTGCGACAAGATTTTCTCAAAGCTTTATGAGGAGCTAGGCAGCGAGGCTGAGAAGCGGTTTACTGAGATTTTGCTGGGGATTTACGCGATACCTGTTGAAAACAAACTCGGTTGTCATTTTGAGCGAAACGAAGTGTAGTCGAGAAATCCTTGATTAGCGTGTACAACCGAATAATTTCGGCAAACAAGGATTTCTCCACTACGTTCCATTTCATTACACTTCGGTCGTAATGACATCAGATAGCGATTTCTCCCCATTTGTCAATGAGGTATTGTAGGTCTTCTTTTTTCTTGCCGTAACTCCAGTAAAAATTGTCATCGACTTTAACTTCGGGATGGGCGGCAGGGTTCGCCATTATCTCATCAAGCGTTGCAAGTTCCTTTTCGAGAGCGTCGATCTGCTCTTCAAGTTTCTTGATTTCTTTTTCGACGCGACGTTTCTCACGGTCGTCAGCTTTCTTGGCCTCGTAATCGATTTTATTTTGAGAAACAGTTTGAGGTTGTTGCTGCTGAACCTTTTGTTTACGATTCAAATCGTCGAGTTCCTTAAGGCGTTTTTCTTCGAGGAAATCGTAGATGTCGCCGATATATTCTTTAATATGAGGCTTCTTAAACTCGTAAACCTTCGTCGTCAGACCTTGGAGGAAGTCACGGTCGTGAGAGACGACGATGAGAGTGCCGTCGAACTGAAGCAATGCCGACTTCAGGATGTCTTTTGAGAGCATATCGAGGTGGTTGGTCGGCTCGTCGAGGACAAGCAGATTCGTTGGGAAGAGCAGCATCTTAGCCAATGATAGACGCGCCTTTTCGCCACCCGAGAGCACCTTAACCTTTTTATCTATCGTCTCACCGCTGAACAGAAACGCGCCAAGTAGAGATTTCACCTTCACACGCATATCGCCAGTAGCGACGTCATCCAAAGTCTCGAATACCGTCTTCTCAGGGTCAAGCATATCTTGTTGATTCTGAGCGTAGTAGCCGATTTTCACTTCATGACCGAGCTTCACCTCGCCAGTGTGGTCTAGCACACCGCAGATTATCTTCGCCAGCGTGGATTTACCTTCGCCGTTGCGGCCAACAAAAGCTATCTTCTCCCCTCTCGGAATCAATAAGTTGATGTCGTTGAGGATGTTTTTCTCGCCATACGACTTCGACACGTGATTCAGTTCGAGCGTCACCTTGCCGGAATGCGGCGCAGGCGGGAACTTGAAGTGCATCACCGACTTGTCACGATCGTCGATCTCGACTATATCCATCTTCTCAAGCTGTTTCACACGCGACTGCACCTGCTTCGCCTTAGTTGCTTTATATCTGAAACGCTCGATGAACGCTTCTATCTCTTTTATCTCGCGCTGCTGGTTGTCAAACGCCGCCTTTTGCATGTCGATACGCTCCTCGCGACGCTCCACAAACTCGGTGTAGGCACATTTGTAGTCATAGATCTTACCGCCCGAAATCTCTATCGTTCGAATGGTGATATGGTCGAGGAAAGCGCGGTCGTGCGACACCATGAAGATAGCGCCGTAGTAATTCTTCAGATAACCTTCGAGCCACTGTATTGATTCAATATCAAGGTGGTTGGTAGGCTCGTCGAGGAGCAGCAGTTTCGGTTTGCGGAGCAATATCTTAGCCAGCTCCACGCGCATCTGCCATCCGTTGCTGAACTCGTTCATCGCACGGTTCATATCCTCATGGTAGAAGCCGAGACCGACGAGAATCTGTTCCGCCTTACCTTCGATGGAATGACCGCCGATGAGTGTCAGGCGCTCGTTGAGGGCGCTCATACGCTCACAGAGCTTCTGATAGCTATCGCTTTCGTAATCAGTGCGTTGCGCAAGCTCATCTTGAAGCTGTGCCAATTTCTTTTCAATCTGATGATACTCCTCAAACGCTGTCATCGTCTCTTCAAGGACGGTCTTCTCGGAATGGATATTCTTTTCCTGAGGAAGGTACCCGATAGTCACATCATCCGACATCACCACGTCGCCGTGCGATGGCTGCTCGAGGCCGGCGATGATGCGAATCAGCGTGGTCTTTCCAGCGCCGTTCTTTCCGACAAGGCCGATGCAATCCTTTTCCCGAATCATGAAGTTGATGTCGGTGAAGAGGTCTTGACCGGTAAAATGAATGCTCAGATTTTGAATAGAGATCATTGCACCACGACTTTTTTAAGCACGGAGTTGCCGTTTTGTGAGATGACGTTCATGAAATAAATGCCGCTGTTGAAGCCGCTCACGTCGATTGTAGACTGATTATCATCGCTGAGATCGAGAGTGATGACGAGCTGTCCCATGGCGTTATACATGTAAACAGTCTCGAGGCTCTCACCTTTTATATTAATAGTCGATGTTGCAGGATTAGGCCACACGTTAACCAGCACGGTATATTCGTTTTCATCGATGCCGACCCAGCCTGGGACCCAGATACGCTCGGCGAAGTCGGGGTAATCGACAAACGGGTTGCGGTTGCCTTGGATTTGGTAAACTTTGTTGTTGCGATTTATCTCTTTGTCATCGACGGGGTCTTCTCTATGCCAGCGCAGCAGCATGGTCATTGCCCAGTCTTTGATCACCGATTTGTTTGTCATATCGGATGTGCTCCAGCCGCTGTCTTCTTGGTAGTAGCGCACGCTGACATACATGAGAGCGCGGGCGATGTCGCCTTTATATTCATCGATAGGCTCGAACACGGTGCCGTTGTATCCGCTGACGGTGTTAGGACCGAGTTTGCTGCCGTTTTGTGAGGTCCATGGAGCGTTTCCGACTTCTCCGAAGGCGTAGTTGCCACGTTTATTATTAACCCATCCGTCGGTAGGATACACATGATGCAGGTCGGTTTTATGAGTGCCGTCGTCGTTGGTCCACGACTGAGCCCAGAGGTGCTCGCGGTTATAGCAGTCGCCTTCACTGTTGTAGCTTCCGCATTGGTCGGTGCCAAAGGTAAACTCATAAGGCGGAGTGCCGTTGGGAATGTCAGAATAGATGTCCCACACCTTGCCGTTCGGCTTTTTATCGGTCTGCTGATAAGCGCTCCACAGTCCGCTGTACGAGGTATGATCATCGTTTTTGATGATGTTATGCAGGGCGGCTTTGAGGGCGTTTTCGGAGAGGCCATCAGTGCCGTTATAATATCCTTGAGGCTGAGCATTAAGGGTTACAGCCGCAATTATCAAGGTTATGAAGAGATATAACTTTCTCATTTTCAATAAGTTTAATAATTACCAAACAAAATTGTTTAGGATTACAAATATAAATGAAAATTTCTTAGGATTTTCATTTTTAACTAAACTTGCAGAAAATAGATGGAAATCTAAAAAATTTTAACAAATCCTGTAGCCAATATCGCTAACGCTGCCACTACATTCAGCAGGCTATTAATCAACAGTTTTGCTTGCGACATCTTGGTGCCTATGCCGATTAATCCCCAGATGAGGGAGATGCCTATAATATATAAAGGTGTGACGCTGCCGAATAATGGCATGAAGCCGTCACCTGCAATCAGGCCTGCTATTAAGGCATTGACACCCAAGGCGATGGCGAGGATTATCAGATGTTTTGGCTTGTCGATAAGGAAAAGGTTCTTCCCGCTTTTGATTTTCAGTGTGTCCATCATCATTCTGAAGGTTATCATGAAACAGATGATGACGACGATGATTTTGGCATAGCTTGCGAATTTGTACATAAAAGCGCCGCCGAGCAGCGAGCCAAGCCAATACAGCAAGCCCTGCCCTGCTGCTAATGCGCACACAAACAACATGTTGCGCCACCAACCGTTCTTTTTTTCGAGGTTAAAGGCGGAGGAAGCGACGCAGACGCAGAAGGTTAATGCTATGACAAATACGAAATCCATTTAAAAAATTGTAGAGACGCACGGCCGTGCGTCTCTACAAATATTCAAAATTATTTCAATCTCTTGAACTGGCAAGTGAAATGTCTCATCAATTCAGCTTCCCAGGTGATTTCCAGACCACGTTTGATGGTGTCGCGACGGTCGTAAACGTTCTTAAGAGCGGCTGCGATGACATCCATGTGGTTGTTGGTGTAAACACGGCGTGGGATGCAGAGACGCACGAAGTCGTTGCCACCGAAACGGTTCTGGCGTGTGACAGGGTCACGGTCGGCGAGGACGTAACCGATTTCGCAAGCGCGGATACCGGCTTCGAGGTAAAGTTCGCATGTCAAAGTCTGAGCCGGGAACTCTTCCTTAGGGATGTTGGTCAAAACCTTGTCGGCATCGACGAAGATAGCGTGGCCACCGGCAGGACGCTGGTAAGGGATGCCGTATTCATCGAGTTTTGAAGCGAGGTAGTGGACCTGTTTGAT
>JAFYNO010000055.1 GCA_017549705.1 Bacteroidales bacterium
ATAAATAACTATAATATTGACAATCAGCTCGGAAAACCGATGTATGTTGAATATAACGGCAATAATCGCTCGTCAATAATATTGTCATATTCAAAAGATATTGAAGAAGGTGTAAACTATACATTGACAATCAATAGAATACAAGATTTATCTGGCAATATGGCGGAAGATATTCAATATAATTTTGTATATTATGATATCCACGAAAACGATGTTGTAATCAATGAAATTATGGCTGACCCGGAGCCACGAGTTGGTTTGCCTTCGTGGGAGTATATTGAATTATATAATACAACAGATCATGATATTAGCTTACAAAATTGGATAATCCAGATAGGAAACAGTGAAAAAACTATTACTGAAAACATTCTTATCCATATAAAAGGTTTCATAATTTTGTGTAAGGAGGATGCTGTTCCCTCCTTGTCCGAATATGGTGAATGTGTGGGTTTTTCGTCGTTCTCGATACCTAACTCTGGTTCTTTGATTTCATTAACATCCACAAATTGTAAAAAGGTTCATAAATTGATTTTTGGTTCGAATTGGTATCGAGACAGCGAGAAAGCTGATGGCGGATGGTCATTGGAACAGATAGACCCATACTCACCATGTTTGGGAGCGGAGAATTGGCGTGCCAGCCGTGACACCAGAGGTGGCACTCCTGGTGCGCTCAACTCCGTGTTTGACGAGAACTTCATCGCACCGGATATTGACTATGTTCATGTCCTGTCACAAAACAGCATAGAAGTTGTGTTCAACCAGAATATGGATTCTCATTCGCTAGAAAACATTGATAATTATACTATTTCTGAATTCAATTCTCATCCATATATTGCTATCCCATCCCAAGATGACAATAAAAGCGTAACCCTTTCATTCGCGCATAACTTTTTGGTTTTTGGGTTTTATAAAATTTTGGTTTTTGGTTCTTTAAATTGTTCAGGAATACCCGTCTTGGATGGCTGTGGTTGCGTTTTTGGTGTTCCTGAAAAGGCGGATGACGGCGATGTGGTCATAAATGAAATACTTTTTGACCCCATCAGCCCCGCCGCTGATTACGTGGAAATCTATAACAAGTCAGATAAAGTACTGGATATCAGTGATTTAAAACTTGGTATGGTGAAGTCATCATTTCCAAATCCTCCAGATACCACAATCAAAGAGATAACATCGGAACATAGACAATTATTTCCGAAACAGTATCTTTTGCTTACGACAACGCCAGATGTCATTGGCACTCAATATGAATGCTCTACAAAAAACTTTATAGATACAAGGTCTTTTCTTTCATACCCTAATAGTGGGGCCGGCGTGTTATTGTTTTCCGATAATAATGTTATAGATTTTATGAGCTATTCCGAGGATTTACACTATCCTTTGCTGACCGAGACAAAAGGAGTGTCATTGGAGAGGGTAAATCCGGAGATTAGCTCAGCCGACCCCGGAAATTGGCACTCAGCAGCTGCCCCTTTATATGGAACTCCCGGATATAAAAACTCTGTATTCATCGAAAAAATCGACAATAACACTGATATTGAGATAACACCGGCGGTTTTCTCACCAGATGGCGACGGATTCAACGATGTAACGACAATTAACCTGTCGGTGTTTGAGCCGGATTTTACAGCTAAAATATTAATTTTCGATTCACAAGGGAGGTTCATAAGAAATCTTGTGTCGGGACAAAACATCGCATCCCAAAGCCATTTCGTTTGGAACGGTCAGGATGAAAATGGTAGAATAGTACCCACTGGTATTTATATTGCTTTTGTGGAAATGTTTGATACTCATGGAAATATAAAACGATTTAAAAAAGCAGTTGTAGTAGCTTGTAAATAAAAACAAAGAAAAAACATTTGATATTAAAAAATATTTGTACTTTTGTAAGTTTTACAAAATACAGATATGGTTTTTTTCCACGGCGCACTGATGGGTTTGACCCTGGCAACAATCTTCGGATTTGGACCGGCGTTCTTTTTGTTGATACAGACAAGTATCAGCAAAGGCTTCAAGACCGCATTGTTGTTCGATAGTGGAGTTTTGTTGAGCGATATCATCGTGGTCATCTTGATGATGATGACATCTATCCAGTTGACTCTTGATGGCAGCGGAAACATGGTGGTCGCAGGAATCACTGCTGGCTTGATAATCATAGGTTTTGGTATCTTTACTTATTATAGCAAACCAGAAAAAATAGTCGCTCGGTCAGAGAAGAAAAGCGCTCAACTCGAAGAAGTGGAAAAGAAATTCGAAAAGCTAGACCAACATCTCGATAAAATTGACGAAAAATTTGATATCAAACGTGAAGGACCTCGTTGGTATGTCTATCTTTCCAAAGGCTTTGTAATGAATATTTTCAACCCGTTTATCTGGGTCTTTTGGATGACAACAGTTGCAACCGTTTCAGGTTCAGAGGTTTACGATGGTAATGAATATCTGGTTGCATTGTTTTTCATGGGAACTTTCGCAACCGTTTTCGCCATTGATATATTGAAAATAGTCGGTGCCTATTCACTCAAACGGTTCTTCACAGAACAACGAATGAAAATCCTCAACCAAGGAACCGGAATAGTCCTTGCCCTTTGCGGATTGATACTAATAATCAGAGTGATATTCTTTAGATAAAGCCGTCATTTCGAGCGGAATGAAATGGAGTCGAGAAATCTACTCCTTTCAGATGCTGTAGATTTCTCCATTCCGCTACGCTTCAGTCGAAATGACGGTAAAAATTAAAACTTTATGTCTTTGACATTAAGTTGCAACGTGGTTTTTCCTTGCCAGAAGTTTTCCTCGATGTAATAGCACATTGTGAACGGTTCTTTTTCATGGATACGCTCATACAAATCGCCTTTTTGGAAAGCTATGCCTGAGAATACAAAGTCTGTATTGCCTTGTTGCATCACGCTGAGTTTCAAATGTTTACGATTACCAACGGCACGTGAGAATCCTGCATCTACGACATTCTTGGTGAGGAACACCGGCGATAAGTTGCCTGGTCCGAAAGGTGCAAACTGCTTGAGGATACGCACAAACTTCGGGGTGATATTAGTGAAATCCATCTCAATATCGACGTTGAGCTCAGGAGTGAGGTCGTCTTCTTCGATGTTTTCAGACACATATTTTTCAAAACGTTCTGCAAACTCTTGCAAATGTTCTGGTTTCAGCGATAATCCCGCTGCGTATTTATGTCCGCCAAAATGTTCAAGAATATCTGAACATGAGTCAATGGCGTCGTAAATGTCGAAATTCTTAATAGAACGTGCCGAGCCAGTGATGAGGTTGCCAGAGCGAGTCAGCACTATAGTAGGGCGATAATATGAGTCGGTGAGACGTGACGCTACGATGCCTATGACGCCTTTATGCCAGTTTTCATTGAATATTACGGTGCTCTTGGCGTTACGCATCTTCTCGTCGGCGTCAATCATCTTGAGGGCTTCCTCGGTGATGGCGTTGTCAAGTTCACGACGTTGCACATTGAGGTCGTTGATACCTGCAGCAAGACGCTCTGCATGATCGTATTTCGTAGCAAGCAACAGTCGCACCGAGTCGCTTGCCTTCTCCAAACGGCCTGCCGCATTGATGCGAGGACCAATCAAAAATACTAAGTCGCTGATTGTCAATTCTCTTTCGAGCGCTATCTGTTGTTCTTCCTCTGTCTCGGGAGCTTCTTTACGACGTCCAATGTTGGCAAGTTTCAAAACAGCCTCGATGCCCGGACGAGGATTTTTGTTGAGCTGTTTCAGTCCGAAATATGCCAAAACACGATTCTCTCCTGTGATAGGAACGATATCGGCAGCGATGCTAACTGCAACATAATCAAGGAGTTCGTAAACTTCTTCTATCGGTCTGCCAAGGCGCATCGACAATGCTGTGATGAGCTTAAAGCCTACGCCACAGCCTGAGAGCTCTTTGTAAGGATATTCGCAGTCGGGACGCTTCGAGTCGAGGACCGCGACAGCATTAGGAATAACCTCATCCGGACGGTGATGGTCACAGATGATAAAGTCGACGCCGCGTTGGTTTGCGTATTCAATCTTTTCAACAGCTTTGATGCCGCAGTCAAGCACGATAACCAACCCAAAACCATTATCAGCGGCGTAATCGATGCCTTTATATGAAATTCCATACCCTTCTTCGTAACGGTCAGGTATGTAAAATTCTATTTTCTTTTTGTTGACAAAATTCTTCAAATACGTATAAATCAAGGCGACAGCGGTGGTTCCGTCGACGTCATAGTCACCGTAAATGAGGATTTTTTCACCGTCGTTCATGGCCTTCTGAAGGCGGTCAACAGCCTTATCCATGTCCTTCATCAAAAATGGGTCGTGAAGATGATCAAGCGACGGTCTGAAGAAACTTTTTGCCTCTTCAAAGTTGGTAATACCACGCTGAACTAACAAAGTAGCCAAATTCTTGTCGATGCCTAACGACTCCGACAAAGACTTAACTATTTGTTTATCTACACTTTGTGCTATAATCCAGCGCGTTTCCACTTAAAAACAAAATTTAACCTGCAAAATTAAAAAAAAGATTTCAAAAAAACAATAGAAAAATGAATAAAAATTTTAAAGCTGTTTTTTGCATTGTCAAACACTGAAAAAATCTTTTAACTTTGTTTCTTATCTTTCATCTTTTTATTATATTTGCAACTTAAAACATTAACAGAAAATGTCATCCAAAAAAATCACAAGTGCTTTAATATCAGTATTTTACAAGACTGATCTCGATAAAATAGTCGCCCTTTTGATAAAGAACGGCGTCCAAATTTATGCTACAGGCGGAACACTCGATTTTATCAAGAAAATCGACAATACCGTGCGTTCTGTAGAGTCGCTAACAGGCTATCCTTCTATCCTCGGTGGCCGCGTTAAAACACTGCATCCAAAAGTGTTCGGCGGCATCCTCGGTCGTCTCAACAACGACAGCGACCTCGCTGAGATGAAACAATATGAAATTCCGGCTCTCGACCTAGTCATCGTCGACCTCTATCCTTTTGAGGAGACCGTCAGAAACACCACCGATGAGGCGGAAATCATAGAAAAGATTGATATCGGCGGCATCTCTCTCATCCGCGCTGGCGCGAAAAACTTCAACGACTGCCTCATAGTGCCTTCGTCAAATTACTATCAGGAATTCATGGAGATGTACGAAAAACAAGGCGGTTGCACCACTTTAGAGGACAGAAAGCGTTTTGCAAAATATGCGTTTGCGACAAGCTCACATTACGATACCGCTATCCATAACTGGTTCGCAGGCGAGACCGTGACACCGCTGAGATACGGCGAAAACCCTCACCAACAAGCCGTTTTCAAAGGAAATCTCAACGATGTTTTTGAGAAACTGCACGGCAAAGACCTTTCATACAACAACCTTCTCGACCTCGATGCAGGCCTTAACCTCATCCGCGAGTTCAACGAGCCGACATTTGCTATCTTGAAGCACAACAATCCTTGTGGAATTGCGTCAAGACCTTCAATATCAGAAGCTTATGAAGCAGCTTTGGCCGGTGATCCCGTCTCAGCATTCGGCGGCGTGTTCGTAAGCAACCGCCCAATCGACGTGAAAACAGCCGAAGAGATGAACAAAATGTTCTTCGAAGTGTGCGTGGCACCAAGCTACGAAGACGGCGTGCTCGACATCCTCTTCTCAAAGAAAAATCGTATAGTGTTGAAGTTAAAGTCAAATAAATTCCCTGCAAAAGTATATAAATCAGCACTTAACGGCATTCTTGAACAAGAACGTGACCTTCACATCGAGACAAAAGAGGATTTCAAACCTGTTACAGAGAAACTTATTGACAATCAAGATGTTGACGATTTGATTTTCGCAAATAAGATAGTTAAACACAGCCGTTCAAATGCTATCGTCTTGGCTAAGAACAAACAACTTTACGCTTCGGGTATCGGTCAGACATCACGTGTCGACTCGCTGCGTCAAGCTATCGCAAAAGCTAAGAGTTTCAACTTCGACCTCAACGGCGCCGTCCTCGCCTCTGACGCATTCTTCCCATTCTCCGACTGCGTGGAGATTGCTAGCGAAGCAGGCATCAAATCAATCATTCAACCAGGCGGATCAGTGCGCGACCAAGAGTCAATAGATGCTTGTAATAAACTCGGAATCGCCATGGTTTTCACAGGATACAGACATTTTAAACACTAAAAAATAATATCATGGGATTATTTTCATTTTTCGATAAAGAATTGGCAATCGACCTCGGCACAGCTAACACCATTATCATGTACAACGATAAAGTGGTGGTCGATGAACCGTCAATTGTCGCAATAAAACGTGACACCCAGCAGATCATGGCTGTGGGTAAACGCGCTATGATGATGCATGGTAAGACCCACGAAAACATCAGAACTATCAGACCTTTGCGTGATGGCGTTATCGCTGATTTCCAGGCTGCTGAGTATATGTTGCGCGAGATGATAAAGATGATAAGCTTCCGCAGCTCGTTGTTCCCGCCAGCGTTGAAGATGGTCATCTGCATCCCTTCGGGCATCACTGAGGTGGAGGAGAGAGCTGTTAAAGACAGCGCCGAGCAAGCTGGAGCCAAGGAAGTGCGTCTGATTCACGAGCCAATGGCAGCCGCTATAGGTATCGGCATCGACGTGCTTGAGCCAATGGGTAACATGATTGTTGACATCGGAGGCGGTACCTCGGAAATCGCCGTCATCGCCCTCGGCGGCATCGTCACTAACAAGTCAATACGTATCGCTGGCGACGATTTCACCGACGAAATCGTGGAATATATGCGTAAAGAACACAACCTCAATGTAGGCGAACGCACCGCTGAGCTCATCAAGATCGAGGTTGGTGCTGCTATCCCGGACCTCGACAACCCACCAGAGGACTACGCCGTCCATGGTCGCGATATGCTTACAGGTATCCCGAAAGAAGTCAGCGTGAACTATAAAGAAATAGCTCATTGCCTCGACAAGAGCGTGTCGAAAATCGAGACAGCAGTGCTTAACACTCTCGAGACAACACCTCCTGAGCTTTCAGCAGATATCTATAGAACGGGTATCTATCTCACCGGCGGCGGCGCCTTGCTGAGAGGCCTCGATAAACGTCTCCATGATAAGACACAACTCCCTATTCATGTGGCCGAAGACCCACTGCGCGCAGTGGCACGCGGTACTGGCATCGCATTGAAAAACTTCAACGACTTCCCATTCTTGATTAAATAATCAGGAAAGAGATGTATAACTTATTCATTTTCATAAAGAAATACAACGCAGTAATACTTTTTATTCTGCTGGAAATATTATGCTTCATCCTCGTGATGCACAGCCTTCCATACCAGAATAGAAAGATGGTCAGCGTGTCAAATAGCATCAGCGGAGGATACCATGAAGTGACTGGCAACTGGGCCGATTATCTGCATCTCAAAAGTGAAAATGAAGAATTGGCACAACATAACGCAGTGCTGCTTCAAGCGTTAGGTTGTGATGAACTGGCAGCAGATACTATCTATGTAGACGATATCTTCACTTACATCCCAGCTCACGTCATTAACAACAGCATCGATAAAATCAATAACTATATCCTTATCGATAAAGGACGCGCCGACGGCATCGAACCCGATATGGGCGTTATTTGCGGCAGCGGCGTCGTGGGTAAGGTGCTCAACGTCACCGAACATTACGCATCAGTGATGAGTATGCTTAACTCATATCTCGTTGTTAGTTGTAGATTTATTGATAATCAATATGTTGCAAATGTATCGTGGGATAATATGAATTATCTTTACGGACAAGTGAGAGATATCCCGTCACACCTTATTATTAATAAAGGCGACACCCTCGTCACCAGCGGATTCTCAAACTCATTTCCAGCCGATATCATGGTCGGGACAATAGAGGAGACCGAAGATGACGAAAATAGCATGTTTAGCACAGGAAAACTGAAGTTTTCAACAAATTTCAACACCTTGCGCCATGTTTACGTTGTAAAAAATAATTACAAGGCCGAAATCGATTCGTTATGTATTTCCCGTTGATACGAAATATTGTACGATTCATAATCCTTGTGATTATGCAAGTGATGGTCTTCGATAACATCCGTTTCGGAAACTTTATCCATCCGTATGTTTACGTGCTATTTATCATGCTCTTGCCATTCGACACCCCTAAAGCTAAGTTGATTTTCAACGGCTTCCTGATAGGAATTGTCATAGATCTCTTAAGCGGAACTCCGGGTTTAAATGCGGCAGCAACAGTGTTTATGGCATTTATCAGACCTTTTGTCATCAACACCATAACAAGAAAAAGCGATATAGAAGACAAAAACGCACCGACAGTCACAGAAATGGGTCTGGAATGGTTTTTACTTTACGCTTTGATACTTCTTTTGTTGCACAACTTGTTCCTTTTCTGGCTGGAAGCATTCAGTATCAGACTGTTAGGCGTAGTACTGCTCGAAACAATTCTGAGTACACCAATATCATTAATCGTAATTTTATTAATCATTTACATATTTAAACCAAACAAAAAATAAGATGAAAAAACTATTTGTGGCACTTATGGTCATCTTGGCGATGACATCATGTAATTCATTCAAAATCAAGGTAAATCTTGATAATTCTAATGGAAAAACAGTTAGTCTTCAGAGATACAACAAAGATCAACTGGAAACTTTGCAAACAGTTGTGGTGAAAAACAACAAAGCCGTTTTCAAAGTTAAGGAAAACGATAATCTCGATGCATATATGATTATGTTGAACGGCTGGAGAAGACCTTTGACGTTTTTCGCTGATAATCAAGATGTTATGATTAGCGGCGATTGCCAAAAATATAACGAGATAAAAATCGAAGCATCTGAATCACAACAGAATCTCGATAATTTTATGAAAAAAGCCGCTGAAATTGAAAACGACGAAGATCTTTATTATTTCGTTTTGGATTTTGCAAAATACAATGTTGAAAACCCACTCGGCATTTATGTGATGTATCGTTACAAATGGCTTTTCCCAGAGTATGATCTTAAAATGTATCTCGGTAACGTTCCTAAAGAGTTAGTTAGCGGATATAAAGATTTGGTTTACAATTATTTATTAGCTGTCAGAAGAACAAACCCAGGACAAAAATACATAGATTTCACCCAAAAAACCGTTGATGGTGATGATTTTACATTGTCACAATTTATCGGTCAGGCAAAAGTCGTAATACTTGATTTCTGGGCTTCATGGTGCCCCGACTGCCGCAAAGCTAATCCAGCTCTTGTGGAAGTCTATAAGAAATTCAACAACAAAGGATTAGATATCGTCAGCGTATCACTCGATACCGACGCTACCGCTTGGAAAAACGCTATAGAAAAAGATAACCTAAACTGGAAAAACCACGTCAGCGACCTAAAAGGCTGGGACAACGCAGTGGCACAAAAGTATACCATAGTGTTTATTCCACAAAATATCATTATCGACCAAGACGGCAAAATTATCGAGAAAAATGTGCCGATGGAAAAGATGGAAGCCTACATCGAATCTGTATTAAAATAAATTTTGCAAAATATGCAGCAAAATCAATGATTTTGCGTTATGAAAGAGTTAAAAGTGATGCTTTTAACTCTTTTTTTTAAAAAAATTTTAAATTTTTCTTGACATATAAAAAAAAGTATTATTTTTGCAGTGTCTTAGATACGTAGTACACTATGATAAAACTTAATAATATCAACAAGACATATTTCGGAGCGCAGCCACTGCACGTGCTGAAAGGCATCAACCTCGACGTGGAAGAAGGCGAGTTGGTGTCGATTATGGGTGCATCGGGTTCGGGCAAGTCCACCTTATTAAATATATTAGGTATACTTGACAATTACGATGAAGGTGACTATTACCTTGCCGGACAGTTGGTGAAGAATCTCTCTGAAAATCAAGCAGCTGAGTTCAGAAACAAGCTCATCGGTTTCATTTTTCAGTCGTTTAACCTCATTCCTTTTAAAACTGCGCTGGAAAACGTGGCTTTGCCGTTGTTTTATCAAGGTGTAAACCGTAAGAAACGTAACATGATGGCGATGGAATACCTCGAGCGTTTCGGTTTGAAAGAATGGGCTGAGCATTACCCCAATGAGCTCTCTGGCGGTCAGAAGCAAAGAGTATCAATAGCCAGAGCTTTGGTGACATCACCAAAACTGATTCTCGCCGACGAGCCGACTGGCGCCTTGGACAGCAAGACATCCGCTGAGGTGATGCAAATTCTACGCGAAGTGAATGCTACCGGTATCACAATGGTGATTGTTACTCACGAACGCGGAATAGCCAACCTTACAAGGAAAATCGTGCATCTGAAAGATGGTATCATAGAGTCGATAGAGGAAAACGACCCTGATAAAATGGACTTCACAAAAGAGATTAAATAATGTTTAACAGAGATTTTTGGTCGGAGATTTTCATGGCGCTCAAGCGTAACAAGCTGAGAACCATACTCACAGGATTCGCCATCTCGTGGGGTATCTTCATGCTGATAATCCTGCTTTCGGCCGGCAACGGACTGAAAAATGGTGTCACAGGCAACTTCGCCGACCGAATCAAAAATACCTATACTATTTGGTCAAGCTCAACCGAGCTTCCTTACAAAGGACATAAAGCAGGTCGCTTTATCATGTTGACAAACAAAGACATACAACTCCTTGAATCGTTATACCAGGTCGAAGAAGTGTCGCCGGTACTGTCGAAAGGCGGCACTCTTATCTTCGGCGAAAAATCAAGAAACGTCAGCATGGAAGGCGTGAAACCAATTTACAAAAACATCGAAGGTATAAAGATGATAGAAGGCCGTTTCATCAACGAAAACGACATGAATAACAAACTTAAAGTATTGATTATTGATAAAAATACCAACGATGAGCTGTTGCGTATCTCTGGAGAGACATCTATGATAGGTAAAACGGTGTATATCAATGGCTTAAGTTTTAAAGTGATAGGCGTTTCAAAAGGTATGGCGTTCGGTGAGATGGGACAGTGTTTCGCACCATATGCCACATTGAAAGCAATTTATAATATAAATGAATATTATCAACTCAAATTTATAACGAAAGGTCTTGATACTAAAGAAGATAACGAGGTTTTCCAAAAAGAGTTAAAACGCAAAATAGCTGCTCTGCATGATTTCTCACCTGAAGATAAACGTGGCGTTTGGATTGACAGCGAGATGGTTAACTCATTGGAAACCATGAGGATTTTCAATACAATCAACATCTTTATCTGGGTCATCGGCATCGCAATGTTGATTTCAGGAGTAGTAGGTGTTAGTAACATCATGCGAATCACTGTGAAAGAACGCACCAACGAAATAGGAATCCGAAAAGCCTTGGGTGCAAAGCCGCGCTCAATATTGATGTCGATAGTTATGGAATCGTTAGTAATAACTACCATTTTCGGATATATAGGCATGATTTGTGGAGTAGGGGTTATGGAGATCGTGAATATGATTATGGAGTCGAGTGGTGGCATGAGTGACCCCAACGGAATGTCAGTGTTCGTCAACCCGACCGTGGATATCAGCATAGTAATTTCAGCCACATTGGTGTTGATAGTCAGCGGTGTAGCAGCAGGATTTGCCCCCGCCTGGAATAGTGTTAAAGTTAAACCAATAGAAGCAATGAACTACAGATAATGTTCGATATAGATAGCATAACGGAAATTTGGCAGACCATTGCCCGCAACAAAACCCGCAGTTTGTTGACAGCATTCGGTGTATTCTGGGGTATCTTCATCCTGGTGATTCTGCTGGCATGCGGCAACGGTTTCGATAAAGGCCTGCGCAGTAATATTGAAGGTTTTTCAACCAATTCCGCATTTTTGATCCCAAGTAACACCACAGAGGCATATAAAGGTTATCAAAAAGATCGTTTTTGGCAACCGGATATGTCTGATATTGAAGCGATTAAGAAAACATTACACGGAGTAAGTGTCGTATCTCCCATCACCAGTCAATGGACTTACAACGGCGAAAACAACGTGTTTTATGGCACAAAAGGTGGTAATTTCAGCATGAAAGGCGTGCTGCCAAACTATAATGAAATTGACCGGTGCAAGATATTATACGGACGTTTTATCAACGAGACAGACATAGCTGAGGCACGAAAAGTGTGCGTTATCGGAAAAAAAGTATATGAAGACGTAATCGGCACCGACAAACACCCTCTCGGCCTGATGATTAAGGCAAATGGCATTTATTATCAAGTAGTTGGCGTGGTTCAATCGTATAACGATAAGGTGAATATCAACGGTCAAACAAACGAGACGGTGATTCTCCCTTTGACAACGATGCAGGTGGCATATCACACTGGCGATAAGTTTGATTTTCTGATGTTTACAACCGCTAGAGGCTATATCTCAAAGGATGTACAAGAAGAGGTGAAAACATTGCTACGCGAACGTCACGACATCGCTCCAACCGACGAAGGCGCGTTCATGTGCTTCGATTTCGAGGAGATGTTCAATATGTTTGAGTATTTGTTTTTAGGAATTAAGATATTGATTTGGATTGTGGGTATCGGCACTCTGCTTTCAGGCGTCGTCGGCGTGAGTAATATCATGCTTGTGACGATTAAAGAAAGAACGCGCGAAATCGGCGTGCGACGTGCTCTTGGCGCAAAACCGGCCGTCATCATCCGTCAAGTGATGGCAGAGAGTCTGTTGCTGACGATTTTAGCAGGTATTGTGGGATTGGTTTTAGGCGTCGGAATAATGGCTGTAGTATCAGGATTTGTTAACAATACGCCATCTGAAGACGTGATGTTCCTCGACCCGCAGATCGGCTTCGGAGCCGCAATCGCAGCAACGGTAATCATTGTGTTGTCGGGGTTGTTGGCCGGAGTTTTACCTGCAATGAGGGCGGTACAAATAAAGGCGATTGACGCTATTAGAGAGGAATAGCTATCATTTCGACTGAAGCGAAGCGGAATGGAGAAATCCTGTGGTAACGTAAACAATTGAATAATACAGCTAAACAAGGATTTCTCGACAAGCTCGAAATGACAAAAAAAGAAAAATATTAAAAATAAAAAAATATGAAAAAAGTATTTAAAACATTGTTTTTCATTGCGTTAGCCGCAGCAGTGGTGTGGACTTTTGTGTATCTCTTCAAGAAGTCACAACCCCAGGAAAAAGTATATGAGACCATCGAAGC
>JAFYNO010000056.1 GCA_017549705.1 Bacteroidales bacterium
ACTCAACCCAAGTCCATGGACATGGCAGTTGTTTGGCATCATTGGATGTGCTGTAATCCTTTGTGTTTTAAGCGTTATCAGGAAAAAGGCTTAAAAAATGTAATTAAACCCGATATACGCTTTCATTCCTTCGCCGTCAAGCTTGTTGAGGGCTTTAGCGAATTCTGCGGATACAACAAAATTCCTGTTCATGATGAGCTTCAAGCCGCATCCTGCTGAGGTGTGGAGACTTTCTTCTTTGCCGCTGTATATCAAGTGATAACCTTGTGTTATAACATGTCCCATATTCTCTTCGGCCGCTTTTTGTTCGTCAAGACGGAAGGTCTGCGTCACCATGCCGGCATCGAACATCGGGTTTAAAGCCACGCACCAGTTTTGGTTGATGAATTTGAAATTTGTGATTCTCCAACGCAACTCCACATTCATCCATGCTACTCCCTGACCGATAACGCTGTTACGGTTGATACCGCGACCGGTAGTTGATCCACCATACGCTTCGGTGTATATCTTCTTGTAAAACATGAGGTTAGTGTTCATCATGGCATAAAATGGGATGTCACCGGCAATAACATTTTGTGCGCCCAAACGATAGCTGAAGGTGAGTTTATCACCTACAACAGGAATATAATGATGGAACACACCGGTAAATGTCATGTGATCATAGCCGTGTCTGTCAATAAAATCTGGAGCTGCCGTTAATGTGGCTTCAAAATACATTCCTCGGGTCGGGTCGTTTTCGTAATTTTTAGAATCATAGATTATGCCCACCTTAAACTGAGTCACATTGCCATTTTGTTCATCTTGACGAATCAGACCGCTATTCAAATACAAGTTATAAAGCGTCATCTGGTCTTCATATTTCTTAATGCTCAATGGTCCAAATTGGTAGTTGTAAAAACCTAAACCAACACCATAATAAAGTTTATCCAAATTGCCAATCTTTTGTCTCATACTAACAACAGCTCGAATTTGTCGTCTGTCAATACAATACAAAGCGCTTTCGTTGCTTTCAGGATTAGGATTTTCTGTGGATGGTATTGTAATAGCAAGATCTTTGTAATATGGAGATGCATAGCCGTTGAATCCGAAGAAATCGAATTTCTTATCTACAAAATATCCAAAATCAGCAAAAAGGACTCCCTTAGGGATTATATTATTCCAATATGAATATGAACGGAAAATGCTTGAACCTTTAGTGTAAGTTGACACTTCGACATTTATTTTGAAGTCATATACAGGATAATTCGCGCCATTGCCATAGTTGAAGATATCGACGCAAGCACCATATTGGAATCCCATGTCACTGTTGAAACCTACTACCGGCAATGGTCCAAAGTTCCAGCCTTTCTTGATTATCTCACCATTCTCGTTTAAGGTCTTTCCGTTGTCTTGTGCCATCATCCCAATGGAGACTATCAAAACGATAATTGTAAAAACTACCTTTTTCATATTCAATTACTTAACTACTATAAACTCTAAACTACTTTAAACTTTCAACTATAACTTTCAACTTCAAGAAAAAATATATCTAAAAGTCGAATTTTTTCTTATTTCGTCACAATTATGTAAATTTCGTCACAAAATATTATCTAAAGGTTGATTTTTTAACCTTTTAATCCGTTGTCAATTCGGACGGATTCGATCCGTTCCTACCATCTAATATGATGACAATTTCTCCCTTCACATCTTTTTGTTTAAAATACTTTATTACCTCTTCGAGAGTTCCGCGCACATTCTCTTCGTGAATCTTTGTGAGTTCACGAGCCACCGAGACTTTTCTGTCAGGACCAGCCGCTTCTGCCAGTTGCTCCAACGTTTTCACCAATCTGAACGGTGACTCATAAAGTATTGTGGTGTATTCATTTTCAACGATTTGCTTGATCTTCGTCTGGCGACCTTTTTTATGTGGTAAAAAACCTTCAAAGATGAAGTGATCTGCGGCGAGACCAGAGTTTACCAAAGCCGGCACGAAGGCCGTTGCGCCTGGGAGACACTCAACATCTACCCCACGCTTGATACACTCGCGAACAAGCATGAAACCCGGATCGGAGATGGCCGGAGTGCCGGCGTCGGTGACCAAAGCCATGCGCTCACCGTTAGCGATACGCTCTGCGATACGCTCAACAACCACATGCTCATTGTTAAGATGAAACGCCTGCATCGGCTTGCTTATCTCATAGTGTTTCAATAAGTTACCGCTAGTGCGCGTATCCTCGGCAAGGATCACATCGACCTCCTCGCGAAGCACACGCAAGGCACGCAACGTGATGTCCTCCAGGTTACCAATTGGCGTCGGAACTAAAAACAATTTCATGATTTAAACAAATCTTCTTTCAACCATATCATTAAGCAACTTGTATGCTTCTGACTCTGTATCCCATTGAAGCTCAATCTGAAGCTCGCTCATATAAACTCTTGCTCCCGAAAGCGTTGGAAAGTCATTCAAAGCATCGATTGACTTATTGTATCTCTCCACCGAACCCATAAATAAGTCATTGACAATCATTATCTTATCATTGATTCCCATTGCCATTCTGATGTCATCGATATGAGTACGATGCAAGCGAGCAGCAAGGCTATTGTCTTCCTCGACAGGCTTTTCCTCAACAGGCTGTTCAACATGAAACACTTCATCGTCTTCATCTTCCCAATCTTCCTCATCCTCATCATCCTCGCTAACATCCAACACGTGCTTAATTTCCTCATGTTTTTCTTCATCTGGCTCTGGATTTCCTTCAACAACAGGCTCTTCCTCATCCATCTTATCAATCTTATCAATCTTATCCTCCTTATCCTCTTTATCCTCTTCTATAACTTCATTCTCATTCAAAACCTCAGCAGGTGTCTCGATTTCAAACTCCACATCACGATTTATCAGTTCGCCACCCTCGTTGATTTCGACATCGTGGTGAATCTGCTCGTCATCTTCATGGATATCGATATCGGGCAAATTTTGATTTGCCCCTACATTATCAGCTTGGTAATCACAGAGTAAATCGTATAAATCGCGTGTGCGCTCCATCATTATGTCGAGGTCGAGGCGGCTCATCTCACGGTCATTGCGGTACATATAGTCAACCTGCACCATCATGCGGCCCAGCTGGTGTTTCAGCTCGAGCACAATATTTTTTTCATCATTTTTTTGTGTATCCATGATAAATTTCTTTATTTTTGTAGCTACAAAATTATAAAAAATTTAAACGCGTCGGATATGTTTCTCGAAAAAGATTCTCATAATAAATCTCAAGGTTGGATTGAAGTGGTGTGCGGCTCAATGTTTTCTGGTAAAACCGAAGAATTGATACGTCGTCTGAACCGCGCCAGAATCGCCAAACTCAGGGTCGAAATCTTCAAACCGGGAATCGACACGAGATATTCCGAGGAGGACGTCGTTTCTCATAATTCCAACGCACTGCATTCCATTCCAGTGGAAAACGCTCAGCAGATTCTTTTCTATTCCAATGAATGCGATGTCATCGGCATTGACGAGGCTCAGTTCTTCGGCAATGAACTTATTGATGTGTGCCAACAACTTGCTAATCAAGGAATTAGAGTTATTATTGCCGGTCTCGACATGGACTTCATGGGCAAGCCGTTTGGTCCGATGCCACAGCTCATGGCTATTGCTGAAGATGTCACCAAGGTACACGCCATATGCATGCGCTGCGGTAGCTTGGCGCAATATTCGCACCGTACTATTGCTGGGGATAAGTTAGTGGTGCTCGGTGAAACCGAGAGCTACGAGCCTCTTTGCCGCGAGTGCTACAACAAAGCCATGGCTGAAAAAGCCAAAAATGAAACTAATGTAAACCCTTAACAGTAGGTGTTCCCGGGACGAAATCTTTGAGGTAGAACGGCTCGAAATATGCCACATCAACAAAATCTTTATTATTTAATTTTTGTTGTGCAATAGTATTCATATATCTAGCCGAGCAGTAGAAATCTTTGATCACGGTGATTTTGTCGTCGTTTGCGAATAATTCCGCACATTTGTCGGCACCGTCGCCAAAAAGATAGAGATGATGGTTATTTTTCAAATCTGCAAATGAACTCTCGTCGATAATGACAGCTTCAGTATCCTTTATTTTATTGACGTTTTCGTCGAAGATGGCGGCGTAGACCTCCATGCGACGGGCGTCAATGGCGGGAACTAACATAATGTTCCCGTTCAAAGAGGATTTCTCGACTTTGCTCGAAATGACGAGTTTGCCTCCATATGCCATAGCTTCAAGGGTTTCGACTGCAATGAGAGGTTTGGAGACTGCGTAGCAGATGCCTTTAGCGGTGCTCACTCCGATGCGGAGGCCAGTGTAAGAACCGGGTCCCATACTGACAGCAACTGCATCAAGCTGATTGTAAGAAATACCGGCTTTTTTCATCACTGAGTCGATGAAAAGAGTAATCTTTTCGGAGTGATTCTGGCCTTTAGGATCTTCCTCGCAAGCCAAAACCTCGCCGTTATGCACCAAAGCCACCGAACAAGATGGCGTAGCAGTTTCCAAACAAAGAATCATTTTTTAAATTTTTTGCAAAAATACTACTTTTTCCTTTGATATTAAAATTTAAATATGTATTTTTGCAAGTTATTTGTGCTTTTTTGAAAAATGGAAGTCATAAAAACAGATATTGAAGGTGTTTTAATTATTGAACCGAAAGTGTTCGGTGATGAGCGTGGTTATTTCTTTGAGTCATTCTCGCAGAGAGAGTTAGAAAAGTGTGGAATCAACACGGTCTTTGTGCAAGACAACGAATCAAAATCGTGTTATGGAGTGCTGAGAGGTCTTCATTTTCAGATGCCTCCATTTGCTCAGGCGAAGCTGGTGCGCTGCGTTAGAGGCCGAGTCCTCGATGTGGCTGTTGACATCCGCAAAGGCTCGCCAACATACGGTAAACACGTAGCTTGCGAACTTACTGAGGATAACCACCGTATGTTCTTTATTCCACGCGGATTTGCCCACGGTTTCTCAGTGTTGAGCGAGACAGCCATCTTCCAATACAAATGTGACAACTATTACGCTCCACAAAGCGAAGGAGCACTTAAGTGGGATGATAAAGATTTGAATATCAACTGGTTAATACCAGAAAAGCACGTTATTTTGTCAGAAAAAGACAAACATCATCCAAGTTTTAAAGGATTTGAGTCACCGTTTAATTTTGAGAAGTAAAAAAATGAATATATTAGTCACAGGCGCCAACGGTCAGCTCGGCAACGAAATGCGGATAGTTTCAAAAGGAAGCTCCGACCGCTATATATTTACAGATGTGGAGGAACTCGACATCACAAACCGCGACGCTGTGACGAATTTCGTCAAAGAAAATGATATAAAAGTGGTGGTCAACTGTGCAGGATACACCAACGTGGAGAAGGCTGAAGACGAAGAAAAGTTGGCAGAACTCATTAACGCTCAAGCAGTTGAATATTTAGCATTGGCTTGCAGAGAAAACAACGCTACGCTCATCCACATCTCCACAGATTATGTGTTTGGAGGCAATGAAGGCAATACACCACGCACTGAAGACGAGCCTGTCAATCCGACTGGAGCATACGGAAGAACGAAGTTGCATGGCGAAGAAGCAATCAAAAAAGTCGGATGTAACAACCTCATAATTAGAACAGCATGGCTTTACAGCGAGTTTGGAAACAATTTCGTGAAGACTATGCGCAAGTTGACATCAGAGCGCGATAAACTCAACGTTGTTTTCGACCAGATTGGTACTCCAACGTATGCTTATGACCTTGCAAATGTCATTTTTAAGATTATTGAAAAAAGAAGACACGACGAGTTAACAGGCATCTATCACTTTAGTAATGAAGGAGTTATCAGTTGGTACGACTTCGCAAAGGAAATTTGCGAGCTGAGCGGCAACAGCTGCGACATACAGCCATGCCACAGCGACGAATTTCCGAGTAAAGTCAAGCGACCGAGCTATTCTGTACTCGACAAAACGAAAATTAAAAATAAGTTAAATATCACGATTCCACATTGGAAGGAATCATTAAAAAATTGCATTAAAAATCTATGAAGAACATCATCATCACCGGCGGCGCAGGATTCATCGGGAGTCATGTTGTAAGACTTTTTGTGAACAAATATCCTGATTATCATATCATTAACGTTGATAAGCTGACATACGCAGGCAACCTCGCAAACCTTAAAGACATTGAAGACAAACCTAATTATACTTTTGTAAAAGCCGATATATGCGACTTCGAGACAATCATGGGAATATTCAAGAAATACAATGTTGATGGTGTGATTCATCTTGCAGCAGAAAGCCATGTGGACCGTTCAATCAAAGATCCGTTTACATTTGCTCAGACCAACGTAATGGGCACTTTGAGCATGCTTCAGGCTGCCAAGCTGACATGGGAAAACCTGCCTGAGAAATGGGAAGGCAAACGCTTCTACCACATCTCAACTGACGAGGTCTACGGCGCTTTGGAGATGACTAACCCTGAAGGCATTAAGCCTCCATTTACAACAAAAGCATCGTCAGGAAAGCATCATCTCGCCTACGGAAGCAAGTTCTTCACCGAGGATTTGAAATATATGCCGCATTCACCATATTCGGCATCAAAGGCAAGCTCCGACCACTTTGTGAGAGCATTCCACGACACTTACGGCATGCCTACCATCGTGACAAACTGCTCGAACAACTACGGTCCATATCAGTTCCCGGAGAAGCTTATTCCTCTGTTTATCAACAACATCCGTCACAGAAAACCACTTCCGGTCTATGGCAAAGGTGAAAACGTGCGCGACTGGTTATATGTTGAAGACCATGCAAGAGCAATCGATTTGATTTTCCATAAAGGAACGATAGCAGAGACATATAACATCGGTGGTTTCAACGAGTGGAAAAACATAGATATCATTAAGGTTGTCATTAATACTGTCGACAGGCTTCTTGGCAGAAAAGAAGGCGAGGACATGAACCTCATCACCTACGTGACAGACCGTGCCGGACACGATATGAGATACGCTATCGACTCATCAAAGTTGCAGAGAGAATTGGGCTGGGAGCCGAGTTTGCAATTTGAAGAGGGCATTGAAAAAACCGTGAAATGGTATCTCGAGAACCAGGCATGGATGGACAACATCACATCTGGCGAATACGAGAAATATTACGAATCAATGTATGCTAACAGATAATTTGAATATTATGAGATACAGATATGCGCGTGTTGTTACACCTTTTCCGTGATTCTTGGGTTATATGATTGAAAAGCAATAAATTAACCCTAAGAATTAAGAAAATGGAAAAAGTAACATTATTACCATACGAAAGTATTTACGAGAATTTCATCGATAAGAAATATCTTAAAGATGGTCGCGATGAATACTTTTTCAGAAACCAACAAGTCAAGAAACCTGAAAATGGTTGGCGGCATTTGCGTTCTGACGAGATCGAGCGTCTTGTTAAAAACAGCAACACCGCCACAAGCTGGGATACCATCTTAGTAACGGACGATTTCGATACCAGTTTGGTGAAAAACAATCGTTTCTATGGCATGGTGCGAATCGGAGCCATTAAAAGAGTGGTACTTCAGTATCATGATTTAAAAATGGCGTGCGGTATTACCGGTAGCACCGTCATATCTTGCGATATCGGAGATTACGTAGCCATCCACGGCGTACGATATATGGCAAATTATATTATTGGTGACCGATGCATCCTTTTCAACGTCCATGAGGTTTCATGTACCGACCACTCAAAGTTCGGTAACGGCATCATAAAAGACGGTGAGCCAGAGGATGTTCGTGTGTGGCTTGAATTGATGAACGAGGCTGGCGGACGTAAAGTCCTGCCTTTCGACGGAATGATCACTGCTGACGCTTATCTTTGGGCAAAATACACTGATATTACTAAGTTGCAAGATAGGCTATTTGAGATCACCAATAAAGAACACGACAGCAGTAGAGGTTATTACGGTACAATCGGTGAAGGCTGCGTCATCAAGAACTCATGGATTATCAAAGACGCAAAAATTGGACCTTGCTGCTATATCAAAGGTGCTAGCAAGCTGAAAAACATCACCATTAACTCATCTGAGGAAGAGCCAACACAGATTGGCGAAGGCGTGATTTTGGTGAACGGAATCGTGGGCTACGGCTGCCATATCTTCTATTCTGTGGTGGCGACACGATTTGTCATTGGTGACAACTGTAACCTGAAATACGGAGCACGTGTCATCTACTCTATCTTGGGCGACAACTCAACGATTTCATGCTGCGAAGTGCTGAATAACCTTATCTTCCCGGCACACGAACAACACCACAACAACTCGTTCCTCATCGCTGCTTGCGTTATGGGACAGAGCAATATGGCAGCTGGTGCAACATTAGGTTCTAACCACAACAGCCGTGCTACCGACGGTGAAATCGTTGCAAAACGCGGTTTCTGGCCAGGCCTCTGCTCCAGCGTCAAACACTCATCAAAGTTTGCATCATTCACTCTTCTCTCGAAGGCTGATTATCCTAATGAGATGAATATCAGGCTGCCTTTTGCCTTGGTGAACAACAACGTGTCAAAAGACCAACTCGAGGTAATGCCGGCCTACTGGTGGATGTATAACATGTACGCCATCGCACGTAATACCTCGAAGTATCAGAAGCGCGACAAACGCAAACGTCGCATCCAAAACATTGAGTTCGAGACATTTGCGCCAGATACTATGGAAGAAGTCATAGCAGGTCGCAAGCTTCTCGAGGTGTGGACAGCAAAGGCCTATCTGCGCTCAAAAGGAGAAAATCCTGAGCAGGAATACTACACCTTGCGTGACCTCGGGCACAAACTCCTGAATGGCGACAAAGAAGTTGTTGAAAAACTTGAAGTCCTTGGCGAAGAGATGGAAAAATCACATCGTAAAGTGGTGATTCTTAAGCCTTATGAGGCATATCACGCCTACGAAGACATGATTATCTACTATGCGGTGAAGAACCTCATCTACCACATGGAGATTCACCCTAAAGAGACGTTCGAACAAATGTGCAAACGTTTGACCAACGTGCGTCAACGCGAATGGATCAACCTCGGTGGTCAGCTCGTGACAGAAGACGATCTTGAAAAACTTATCGACGATATCTGCAACGGCACACTCGACAGCTGGGACGATATCCATAAACGTTACAATGAGTTATGGACTAAGTATCAGACAGACAAGCTGTTACACAGCTATCAAGCCTTGAGATTCATCTACAACAAATGTCCTTCTTTGACGAAAGAAATCTTCTCAGACGCACTCGACAGAGGTGAGAAAGTGCTTCATTACGTCTGTGATCAGGTTTATGAATCAAGAAAGAAAGACTACGAAAACACCATCCGTAACTCGACATTCCGCAATCTTGAAGAGCGTGATGCGGTGAACGGAAAACTCGAAGACAACAGCTTCGTCAAACAGATCAAAAAAGAGACTGACCAAGCGTTGCAATACATTAAAGACGCAAGAGAATTAATTAAGTAAAACTTTAAAACTATTAGCAATATGAGAGTTATTATTGAGCCTAATTATGAAAAGATGTCACAGTGGGCGGCCAATCACATCGTCCGCAGAATCAATGAGTTCAAGCCAACGGCAAAGAAGCCGTTTATTTTAGGTTTGCCAACAGGTTCAACACCTATTGGGACATACAAAGCCCTTATCAAGGCCTATAAAGCAGGTAAGGTTTCTTTTAAAAATGTTGTGACATTCAACATGGACGAATACGTGAATATCCCAGAAAATCATCCTGAGAGCTACCATTCATTCATGTGGAACAACTTCTTCAAACATATCGATATCAAGAAAGAAAATGTGAATATCCTCAACGGAAACGCTAAAGATCTTGAAAAAGAATGCGCCGACTACGAGGCTAGAATCAAGAAATACGGCGGCATCCATCTGTTTATGGGCGGCATCGGTCCTGACGGCCACATCGCATTCAACGAGCCTGGCTCATCACTGACATCACGCACAAGAGTGAAGTCATTGACAACCGACACTATCATTGCCAACTCACGTTTCTTCGAAAACGACATCAACAAGGTGCCGAAGACAGCTTTGACAGTCGGTGTCGGCACTGTGATGGACAGCGACGAGGTGATGATTCTTGCCAACGGTCACAACAAGGCACGCGCTTTGGCAGCAGCTATCGAAGGCGGAGTCTGCCATCTCTGCACAGTCAGTGCATTGCAGATGCACCCGAAAGGCATCATCGTGTGCGACGATGCAGCCACAGATGAGCTGAAAGTCGGTACGGTGAACTATTTCAAAGACATTGAAAAGGCGAACTTATAATGTTTTTTAAACACGAATCGAGTTATATAGACGATGGTGCCGTCGTTGGCGACGGCACCAAAATCTGGCATTTCTGTCATATTCAGAAAGGTGCGGTGATAGGAAAAGACTGCTCGCTGGGACAGAATGTCAATATCGGAAACAATGTAAAGATTGGAAACGGCGTCAGGATTCAG
>JAFYNO010000057.1 GCA_017549705.1 Bacteroidales bacterium
TAACACCGGCTATTGCACCACAACAAATAATAACATCAACGATAAAAACGGATATATCCGCACTATCCTGACAGCTTATTATCCCGATATTTTAACAGTCTGCGAGATTGGAAGAGGTAGCAACTTGCCTAACGATTTTCTTAATAATGTTTTGAACATCAATGGCTTAAACTACTGGATGACGAGCGCTGGCTCTAACACCGGCAACTCCTCATCTCTTATCAACTGCATCTTCTATAACTCCACCAAACTCACGCTGACAGGCCATCATACCGCTCAAACTTATACCCGCGACGTCGACGTCTATGACTTTACATTCAAAAACGACGACTCTGGTAAAATCCAACTGACATGCGTCATTGCTCATCTCAAAGCGGGCACTGGCTCCGACAACGAAAGCAAACGCAAAATGATGGCAGAAAACACCATGCGGTATCTCGAGGCAAACTATCGTGAAAGAAATGTCCTCATCATGGGCGACTTCAACCTATACACCTCATCAGAGCCTGCCTATCAAGCACTTACAAACCAGTCAACATACCCGAATTCTTTCTTCATCGACCCGCTATACCCTTACGGCGTCGGAGCTTGGAATTCAAACTATAACTACAAAGACTATCACACACAGTCGACACATAAAGACAACGACAGCAACTGCCATTCATCAGGTGGCATGGACGACCGCTTCGACTTCATCCTGATGTCGGAAAACATCTACGGTGGCCGCGACGGCATCCGTTACATCGGCGGCAGCTATAACGCCCTCGGCAACGACGGAAACCGCTATAATAAAAGCATCAACTACCCTGTAAATCAAGCAGTATCACAAGCAGTAGCCGACGCTCTTTATAATAACTCCGACCATATCCCTGTGACAATGGAACTCGTCGCTTATCTCAACGAAGACGTCAACGAGATGAACACCAACGAGTTAAGCTTCGACATCTTCCCTAACCCTGCCTCAAAAGAAATCAATATCAGATTCTATCAAGAGAATTTAAACAGAGCTAACATATTGCTGATAAATACTTTAGGACAAACAGTCTATTCTAAAGATGTTTTCGTCAACGATTGCCTCAGCGAGCATGTCATCAACGTCGAAAACCTCCCGAAAGGCTTTTATTTCCTGAAGATCACCAATGCTGATGGCTTGACAAACACAAGTAAAATCGTTGTAGAATGAAAATCTTTCGTAAGATAATTGATGGATGTGTCAGTTTCATGCAGAAGTATCTGCCTGAGCCGTTCATCTTTGCAATAATTCTTACTTTCGTGGCGATTTTGGTGGCAATGCCTGTCTGCAAACAAAGCATTGTGGAAGTTGTCAGCAACTGGGGTGGCGGCGTGTGGAACCTCCTCGGATTCTCCATGCAGATGGCTCTCGTGCTCGTCACAGGTGCAACATTAGCGGCCGCACCGAGCATTAAAAAAGGCATCAACAAGCTAGCGTCATTGCCAAAGACACCTGCCGGCGCCATAGCTCTCGTCACAGGCATCTCCGCCGTGGCATGCTGGCTCAACTGGGGCTTCGGCCTCATCGTCGGCGCCATCTTCGCCAAAGAGATAGCGAAAAAACTACGCGGCGTCGACTACCGACTGCTCATCGCATCGGCCTACAGCGGCTTCGTGGTGTGGCACGCAGGCATCTCAGGCTCCATCCCATTAAAGATGGCCTCCGACGTCAACGAGCTCGCCAAAGACACCAACGGCGTCATAACATCAGCAATACCTATCGGAAACACCATCCTCGACTGGCATAACATCATCATGGTGGTGTTGGTAACAATAGCATTGGTGGCAATAAATTCCGCGATGCACCCTAAAACAGGTATCGTCACCATCGACCCGGCATTGCTGCAAGAAGACGATGATCCTGTAGGGGCGAATGATGATTCGCCCGTTTCAACGCCCGCAATGAAACTGGAAAACAGCCGCATATTATCAGCTTTATTAGCCTTATTAGGCCTATCATTCTTGATAATCAGCCTGTTTATCAAAGGAAAATCCTTCGACCTCGGCTCAGTAATCCTACTGTTCCTTTTCCTTGGCATCATCTTGCATAAGACACCAATCGCCTACGTCCGCTCTTTCGCAAAATCTGTCAGCGGAGCAGCAGGAATATTATTGCAGTTCCCTTTCTACGCAGGTATCATGGGCATCATCACCGGCGTCGGCGAGTCAGGAATATGCCTCGGCACCGTCGTCAGCGAAGCATTTGTCAACATCTCAACGTCAACGACATATCCGATATATACCTTCCTTTGCGCAGCAATCTTGAATATGTTCGTGCCATCAGGCGGCGGCCACTGGGCAATCCAGGCACCCATCATGTTCGCTGCCGGTGAAGCGCTCAACGTCGACCATGGCCTCACAGGCATGGCGATAGCGTGGGGCGACGCATGGACCAACCTCATCCAGCCATTCTGGGCATTGCCAGCATTAGCAATAGCCAAGCTTAACGCAAAGGATATCATGGGCTTCTGCCTCATCGACCTCGTCGTATCTGGAATAATAATCATCGGCGGTCTCTTAATCTGGGCAATATGATACCACGCGAGACCATAAACCAGATCATGGAGACGGCACGCATCGAAGATGTCGTCAGCGAATTCGTGACCCTCAAAAAACGCGGCTCCAACCTCATCGGCGTATGCCCGTTCCATAAGGAGAAAACACCGTCATTTAACGTCAACCCAGCCCGTAACATCTTCAAATGCTTCGGATGCGGCAAAGCCGGCGACTCGGTGCGTTTCATCATGGAACATGAGCATTATTCCTTCCAGGAAGCGCTGCGCTATCTCGCCAAAAAATACGGCATCAAGATTGAAGAACGCGAACAGACACCTGAAGAACTGGCGGCGCAGAACGAACGCGAACGTATGTTCAACATCAACAGCTTCGCGCAAAAATACTTCTCCGACACCATGATGAACACCGACGAAGGACAGTCGGTGGGCCTCGCCTACTTCCACGAACGCGGCTTCCGCGACGCCATCATCAACAAATTCCAACTCGGATACTGCCCAAACAGCGGCCACGCTTTCACCGATTTCGCAACGAAAAACGGCTACGACAAAGACCTTTTGGTTAAAGTCGGCCTCTCCGGAAGCTATGAAGACCGCACTTATGACCGCTATCAAGGTCGCGTCATCTTCCCGATTCACAACCTCACTGGTAAGGTCATCGGCTTCGGCGGACGTATCCTCACTTCTGAAAAGACTAAAGCAAAATACGTCAACTCGCCTGAATCGGAGATTTACAACAAGAGTCAGACACTCTACGGCATCTTCTTCGCCAGAAATGAGATTTCACGCCTCGATAATTGTATCTTGGTCGAAGGCTATGCCGACGTGCTCTCTATGCATCAGGCGGGCATTGAAAACGTAGTGGCAAGTTCGGGCACTTCTCTCACAACCGAGCAAATCCGCATGATTAGCCGCTACACGAAGAACATCACCATGCTTTACGATGGCGACGCTGCAGGTATCCACGCCGCCCTCCGTGGCACCAACATGATACTCGAAGAAGGCATGAACGTCCGCATCGTGGTGCTCCCACCTGAGGACGACCCCGACAGCTTCGTGCAAAACAACCCTATCGAGGTTGTCACCAAATATCTCGAAGACAACGCGAAAGACTTCATCGGGTTCAAGACCAACCTCCTACTCAAGGATGCTCAAAACGACCCTATCAAACGCGCTTCTGTCATCAAAGACATCGTCGAGACCATCGCCGTCATCCCCGATCAGATTTATCGCGCCACTTATATCAAAGAGTGCAGCCGAACCCTCGAGATGCCCGAGCAAACGCTCACCAACGAGGTCAACAAAATCTTAAGAGCAAAATACCGCAAACAACTTGGCCTCGATCCAAAACAAGACCAACAGCTGTCTTATCAGGAGTATCAGACATATCAGCCCCAACAACAACCCATTGAGCCTAAAGATACCACACCGATAGGCTTCTTCCAAGAGCAGGAACTGGTGAAACTGCTTCTCGTCCATGGCAGCGAAACCCTTGATATTGAAGGTAAAGACGAGAATGACAACGATGTCATCTATACCACAACTATTGCCTCTCTCATCGTCGACGACCTCAAAAACGACGGTTTGCTGTTTAAAGACGAAACACATAGGAAGATTTTCGATGCTTTCGACCGCGGCCTCGACACTGGCATCCTCCCGACAGCGCAAGACTTCACCTCAAGCGAAGACCAAGATGTGGCCGTCCTAGCCGCCAACTTACTCAGCACACAGTATAAGCTCGACGACTGGAAACGCCACCGCATAGTGGTAAAAACAGAAGAAGACGTCCTTAAAAAAGCCGTCTTCAACAGTGTTTTACGCTATAAAGATATGGTCATCGAAGACCGTCGTGCCACCCTCGTCAAAGAAATGCAATCCTGCACCTCCATCGACGACCAACTCATCCTCCTTCAAAAAAAGAAAAAACTCGACGACATCCGAACGAGAATTAATCGAGATCTCGGAATTGTAATCACGAAATAGTGATTTGACATTCATTTGACATTTTTAATGCCCTTTGCAGAAATGCGACCTACCACAGGGTACTGTGAGCATTTCGAAAAGGGCATTAAAATTACCGATTAATTAACATTAATTTAAAAACTTCTCAATATTATCAACTACGATTCCCAATCTCAATTGAAACGCCTCTTTCGTTGAAAATCCAATATGAGGTAATAAAAGAGTGTTCGGAGCCTCCAAAATTGGGTTCTCGCTACTTAACGGCGGCTCCCCATCATAAACATCCAACGCAGCACCTGCAATAATCCCCTTCTTCAATGCCTCCGCCAAGTCCGCAGTGTTTACCACCGGACCTCGCGCCGCATTGACAATAATAGCCGAAGACTTCATCATCGCGAAGTCTTTGGCAGTCAAAAAATTCTTAGTATCATTGTTCAAAGCGATGTGCAAAGCAACGATATCTGCTTCCTTGAGCAGCGTCTCTTTCTCTACCATCGTCACTCCTGGCACCTGTTTTGGCGTGCGGTTCCAAGCTATCACCTTGCATCCGAAAGCCTGCACCAACGCCGCAGTACGCTGTCCTATAGCACCTAACCCTATAATGCCAACAGTCTTACCCGCAATCTCTCGACCCGGCGCCATCGACAGGCCCTTGCAGCTCCTCGTAATACTGTCGTTCTCTATCACATGACGATACAACCCTATCATCATGCATATCGTCTCCTCCGCCACAGCCTCCGTAGAATACCCCGCCGCATTCTTCACCACTATTCCCCTACGCTGACACTCCTCCATGTCTATGTGGTCGAGACCCGTAAACGCTATCGACAGCATCTTCAAGTTCGGACATGCATCAAAAAAATCCTTGCGCAACGGCATGTTACTCTCTACAATAATGTCAGCACCAGCCGCACGCTCAATATTCAACTCAGGCCTACGGTCAGGATATACCACAACCTCATGACCCTGTTTCTTTAAACCATCACAAGCCACCTCAATGGCTTCCACAGTCAAGCCCAATGGCTCCAAAAAGACTATCTTCATCGTTATAAATGTTTGTTTCGAACAACAAAGATAGTCTTTTTTTCAACATCAACGTCATTTTATTCATGAAGGGACCTCTCCGACCTGTATCAGTGATTATAAACCATAACCGAAGATGAAACTAAAATTTATGAGCATTGTAATGTAAAACAAAATATATCAATGGAATAGGGATTCCATAGCGGCAGGTCCCCCACGAACATCATTCGTCTCCCTTCTGCTCGTCATCATTACTCATCTTATCAATGAGCATGAATTCGTCCACTAAAATCTCCGTAAAATAACGTTTAATTTTATCCTTGTCCTCATACTGATGAGTCTGTATCTTGCCCTCTATGGCCATTAAACGGCCTTTCCTGACAATTTTTTCAACTATCTCAGCCGTCCTACCCAACGCAAGGATGTTGTGCCACTCCGTCTCCGTAACAAGCTCCTTCTTGTCATTGTAATGTCTCTCATTAGTGGCTAACGTAAATCTGGCAATCTTCCTGTCGCCATAAGTCTTAATCTCCGGATCCATACCCGGACGTCCAATCAAATGAACCGAATTTCTTAAGGTTCCCATACTTATCTGTTTTTAGTTGTTAATAATTATGTTGACACCGCAAATATACAACCACTAAAAAAAATTAGTCGTACGAAAAACGACTAATTTTATCTTCATTTTGTAACATATTGTCCATCAACATATTACACAACCAAAAACCGAATATTCTATGTCTTTCTATTGTTAATAAATTTTAACACATTTTTTTAACATTTCATCGAACGAACGCCAATAATCGGACAGGCTCAGCCTGTCCCTACTTTAAACTTTAAACCTTAAACTTTAAACTAAAAAAGGGCACCCCTCAAGGTGCCCTTTTTCATATAACCCTAATGGTTATTATTTAGTAACTGTGACGCGTTTCACGCTGCTGCCGTTCTCAGTGTCAATTCTGACCATGTAGACACCGGCCTCGTACTGACCCATGTTGAGGATCAATTCGTCAGCGTTGACATCCTGGCTGTAAACCATCTGACCCATTGCGTTGTACACGCTCACACGTGTCATTGCTGTAGCGTTGATGTGGAGATCACCGCTTGTTGGGTTAGGATAGAGTGCGTTCACGATTTCGTTCTCGTTAACACTATCTGGAATTGTAACTGTGCCCTCAACCATGTCTGATTCGCAGTTTGCATACACTGCTACGATACCAATTGTGTATGTACCTGGAGCGATTGGTGCACCCTGGTTGTAGATAA
>JAFYNO010000058.1 GCA_017549705.1 Bacteroidales bacterium
CTGCAAGATTAAGTCGCATCACAATGTGGGCGGTTTACCTGAGAAGATGAACCTCAAGATTGTGGAGCCGTTGCGTACATTGTTCAAAGACGAGGTTCGTCGCGTGGGTCGCGCATTGGGCATCAAGCGCGAGCTTGTTGGCCGTCATCCTTTCCCTGGACCTAGCCTCGGAATCCGTATTTTGGGTGAGGTGACAGAAGAGAAACTCCGCATCTTGCGTGATGCTGATGACATCTTCATCCGCGGCTTGCGTGAGTGGAAATGCGAGCTTCCGAGCGCTTCGTATCCAAACGAGATGGCTGACAATCTTTATGACAGCATTTGGCAAGCAGGCACAATGCTTCTTCCAGTGAAGAGCGTCGGCGTGATGGGGGATGAGCGTAGCTACGAATACACCATCGCCTTGCGTGCCGTCATCTCAACCGACGGAATGACCGCCGACTGGGTGCATCTGCCGTATGAGTTTATGGCGAAAGTTTCAAACGACATTATTAACAAAGTCAAAGGCGTGAACCGTGTATGCTACGACATCTCGTCCAAACCGCCAGCGACAATTGAATGGGAATAAAATCTTACTACTATGACAAAACAAATAAACTGGAAACAGGAAATAATCTCCTACGCCTTCCTTATTTTCGGAAGCGCCTTGTTCGCTGTGGGCGACGTGATGTTTGTTAACCCATACCACCTCGCACCAGGTGGCACATACGGTCTCTCAAACGTGCTCAACGCTTTGTATCCTTGGAAAGTGTCATTGTACGCTATCTGCATGGATATCCCGCTGCTCCTCATCGGAACATGGATTCTCGGACCGAAATTCGGTTTTAAGACGATTCTTTCGACAATCCTTATCTTCGCATGCACATTTGTGCTCGAGTCGACATGGGGCTACGATCCTGTCATTTTTGAGTATAAACACGTGTTTGCCGAAGGTGATGTAATCGACAAGTCAATGCTCGAAATCCTTGGCACTGGCACATATTTCAAACCTGACTACTTCCTGAATACCCTCGTTTCCGGCGGTATTTACGGTCTTGCTATTGGTTTTGTCTTCAAGTCGGGCGCTACATCAGGCGGCAGCGATATCATTTCAATGATTTTGCACAAATATACTAAAATCTCCCTCGGAACGTTAGTAATGATAGTCGACTCGTGCATCACATTGACATCACTCTTGCTCGGCGAGATTCGTCTGCCAATCTACTCAATCCTTCTGATTGTGATTGAAAGCAAGATCATCGACCTCATTGTCGACGGTGTCAAGAGCTACAAGACGGCATTTATCATCACTGATAAGATTGACGATGTGAGAAAATACATCATCGAAGATTTGGATAGAGGTGGTACATGCTTTGTCGGCACAGGTTTGTTTAAAGGCCAGGAGCGTAAGATGATTTACACCAACCTCGACCGTGCCGATTTGATTAAGCTCAAAATGAGCTTGCGCGACATCGACCCGAACGCATTCGTCAACGTGATTGAGAGTGCGGAGGTTATGGGCAACGGCTTTGTGCCGCTCCCGCATAAAGAAAAATAATGTTTAAAAAACTTTTAAATATTGCGATTTGCCTGATAGTCCTGGCTTCTTCGGAAGTCAGGGCACAGGACACATGCCACGTGGCACTGATGGTGCCGCTATATCTTGAACAAGTGGATGAGGCGTTTTATGAGGCGGAACCGTCGAATAAGACTCTCGCTACAAAGCCTTTCTCGTTCCTGCATTTCTATGAAGGTTTCATGATTGCTGCCGATTCGATGGTGAACAGCCGCAATATGAAACTCGACCTCAAAATTTATGATGTCGATAACACAGTAAACAAAGCCGATTCCGCTATCGTTGACCCATGGTTGGAATCAGCCAATCTAATCATAGGACCGTTTTATCTGAAGCCGTTCAACGTGGTTAAAAACTATGCGGTTGAACACAATATCCCGATAGTGGATCCTATCACACAACGCTCAGAAATTGTTGATTCTCTGCCTAATGTGATAAAAGTCAAGCCATCGATGGAAGGTCAACTGGCACCTCTTGACAGTTTGATTAAAAACTATTATCACGCCAATAACATCTTTATTATCAGGCAAGATAGATACAGCGATACCGCGATTGTCAATAAAATCAATGAGATCGCTTTGCGTAACATCGATAGTTGCTCATATGTCGACAATAAGCATATTGTAAAAACAATCAAAAGCCATCAGAAGAGATGGAAATATCTTAAAGTCGACTTCGAAGCTTCTGATTATCTGACAGATAACATCAGTCTTGACGTTGATTCCCTAAAGCGTCATATCGACGATAGCACAGCTTTTAGAAATAGAATAGTTAACATCAACTACAAGCGCGATAGCCTTAATATCGTTAAGGATTACGCTTCGTCAATGCGCAACAATCTCTTTATTGTATATGGCAACGACAAAGTTTTCGCTAACGAGATCGTGAATAAAGTGACTAAACTTGTTGAGCATTACCCGATTACGGTTATCATGTTGCCGGAATGGAGCAAGTTTACTGGTCTTTTCAATGACAACCTGATGAAGATGCATGCCATCTATTTTGATGATACATATATTGATTATCAGAATATTAGAGTTGAAAGCTTTATCTGCAAGTTTAGAAACAGATATGAAACCGAACCGGCATTACAGGCATTTGAAGGCTTCGATATAGGTTGGTATTTCCTCAATGCGTTGAACTTCTGGGGCGTAAATATGATGGAAAACCTGTCATATTTCAACATACCATTGCTGCATTCAAGATACAGTTTTCAAAGAGATATTGAAGAGTCTGGATACGAGAACACTTTCTGGAATGTCTATCAGTTTAAAGGATATAACAAAATCTTATTGAAGACAGGTTATGAGAAATAAGATTGTTTATATATTATTGATAATCAATATTTTATTTTCATGTAAAGAAAAAGACAATGCTGTTGTGTCATATTGGCCGGATGGCAGTCTGAAATCGGAATTGCATTACAAAGATGGTAAGTTGGATGGTGTGTGCAGATGGTATTACAGAGAGGGTAAACCGGAGTTAGAGGTTACCTATTCGATGAATGTCTTAGACGGCGAGTCAACACGATGGTATGAGAATGGAAATGTTGAGGAGAAGGCGTATTATAAAGATAATCAATACGATGGAGTGGTGGAGGAGTACAATGTCTTTGGCACTTTGATAAAAAAATCAACTTATAAAGACGGCGTTTTAAACGGACTTTATTTTCAATATTATGACAATGGAAAACCGTTTATTGAAGGCGAGTATCTTGATGGCATGATGCAAGGTGGTTGGATTATGTATTATCGTGACGGCAGTATCGGAAGTAATGCCGTTTACGACAGAGGTACTGGTGTCCAGAAAGGTTATGGTGAAGGAGGCTCGTATCAAAATGCTGAAATTCATTACAAAAACAACGTCAAACACGGTCGTGAAATCAAGTATAATATGGACGGAAGTGTCAGTGAAATCCTTCTCTGGGATGAGGGAAAATACGTTGGAAAAGAGAAATAAAAATATTTTTGAAAATAATTGCTTAATATTAAAATAAGTTATAATTTTGCAGAAAATTTTAAAGGAAAATAAACAGAAAAATTCATATACGTATTAACAAACTTTAAATACAAAAGTAATGAAAGTACAAACTATCATGGAAAACCTGGAAAAGAAACATCCAGGCGAAAAAGAGTATTTGCAGGCAGTTCGCGAAGTGCTCGAATCAATCGAAGAAGTTTACAACAA
>JAFYNO010000004.1 GCA_017549705.1 Bacteroidales bacterium
CATCCATTATGATGGCGATGACGATCCTCGTTACTACACCCATTTCTCGATAAAGAAATTCAATGGCAACACCTTTGATCTCCTTGCCTATGATGCCATGGACCCAGGAATGGATGTCGGAATGACGCTTTCGCAGATGATGGCCTACGGCGGTTTGTCGCTCGATCCTGGCTATTACGTCATGAGCTCGGGACCTCGTCTCACCGACGGCAGCGTGCTTAACCATCTGGTTTTCTTTACTATAGAAAGCGATAAGACGACTAACATCGAATTGGTGATGCGTACTGCCGCATCTTTGCAAAAAGGCGATCGTATTATCGCCTACCTCGACGGCGGCAGCGAACCGACCACCCATGCCATGCAGGATATCTCTATTTTAAAAGACGAATTCGAAAAATGGGGTGGAAGTGTGGAGTTCGTTTTTCAAAACGACAACGATTACAAGAGTTTCAAGTTAAAGAATTTCAATGCTTTACCTGAAAATATAATCTTTAAAGTTGAGTCAAATCACCAACAAATTCTGCCGATCTTCTTTGTTTTAAACGAAAAAGATGAAGTGGTTTTTGAAAAGAGTGGTTACACCATCGGGCTCGGCGAGCAGCTGCTTAAATCATTGAAATAACCTTATCTCACTGAGTTTCCGTAGATTCCCAAGAAGATGTCTCTCAACAAGTCCTGATCGAGGTCTTTGTACGCCTCAATCCATTTCATATATTTCAAGAAATCAGCTTTTTGCTGCTCGGTGTAATGACTGGCGTATTTATTCGACTCGCTGCGTAAATCGTTGGCGATGAAGTTGTTAGCCATAGCCATATATCCCGAGTTGATTCTCTCGTCCATCAGTTTAGCGATGTTGTTGAAGTAGTCGCCCGGAGTGCTGTCCATCTTGCGCAGGTCGTCTTCGGTCACTGGCTCGCAGATGTGGAAGTGCACGTGCCCCTTTGGCTGCATGATGCCTGTTAGGATGCTGTTGAGGTCCTCACCAGGACGTTTCTCGTAACGCCCGTTGACCTTCGTCGCGTAAAGCTCCAGTGTTTTCAGCTTATCGCACGACTCCCATTCGTAAGAAACCGCTATCGGCACGATGTTGAGCTCAGCTAAAGACTTTACCTTATCGTCCCTTCTGCTCATCCAAAACATCTTGATGATGGCAGGATCAGTGGCGTCGATGCCGTCTTTGGTGCGACCGTTACGCTGAGCGATCCACACTGACTCTTTCTCCTCGGTGATGACGTGGCGCATGTAGTCGGAGGTGTGCATCAGGTTGTTGTAGAACTCCATTCTGTTGCCGCCGCGTTCGATGCGGAACATCTTGTTTGCCTTGCCAAAGTCGACGACGAAAGGATGTTCCATGAGGTTGCTGCCGAAGGTGATCTGGCAAGTGTTATGTCCGCCGATGTACAGGATATATTGCAGAAACATCGCGTCGAGCACGATATCGCGGTGGTTCGACACAAACAGATAAGGCTTCTTCTCGCTGATGTTTTCTAATCCCGACCAATCGAACTTTGTGGTGGTCTTTTTAACCAAAATCTCAATTACCTCCTTGAGGAAACCGACCTGTAACTCGTAGATATTCTTGATGTTACGAAGTTTGTTTCGCAGAATCTCAGGGTCCATGCCTGGCATCAGGAAGTTAGCGATTGACGGTATCAGCTCGCTGTCGGCGATGCGTTGCATGGCGGCCGGGAGCTCGTCGGCGTTATATGGTCGTATGTCGTCGAATTTAGCCATTATTTGTTTCTTAAGTCGATGAATTTTATAGGTTTACGGCTCTTTGCCGGATAGTTTATCTTCTGAATCTCCTCAACAGGATGAATCTCGATCTGCGGTGCCACACGGATACGTGAGCGGAAGCTGTCTTTGAGTTCCTTCACAACGTCGAATTCTGGCTGATATTTCAAGCCGATTTTCACGATGACATCGTCGGTTCCGGCTTCGCTCTGACGCACCTCGATGACGTAGTTCTCAACATAGTCGGTGTTGTCCAAAACATCATTGATCGCTGGCGGATACAGCGTGGTACCTTTGAGTTTTATCATGTTGTTTTTGCGTCCCACGAGAGGGGTGAGGCGGTAGGAGTTGCGTCCGCATTGGCATTGCTCCACAATCTTCGCTGCGATGTCGCCTGTCCGGAAACGCAGCAGCGGCATGCCTTCCACGCCTAGTGTCGTCACCACTATCTCGCCTGGCTGACCGTCAGGCACAGGAAGTCCGTCTTCGCCAATGATTTCAACGATAATCAACTCTGGATGCACGTGACCGCCTTTGCCGAATTCGCATTCCGAGAAGGTAGCGCCCATCTCTGTAGAAGAATATGTCGCGAACAGCTGTACATCCCATTTCTCCTTGATTTTTCTGCCAAGAAGGTTGAGGTCGAAGTTCTGGTCTCTCAAGCCTTCGCCTATGCCGATGATGCGGCGGATGCTGCTGTTTTTGTAGTCAATGTTATGATCTTCAGCGTATTGGATGAGCTTCAGTATGAACGACGGCACGCACATGATGGTGTCGGGTTTGATGCGGCGGATGGTGTCCCACTGCAGTTCAGGGATGCCGTTGCCGACACGTATGACGCCGGCGCCCATCTCGCGAAGACCAAGAAAATAAGCCAGTCCCGCCATGAAACGTTTGTCCAAGGTGGTCATAAGCTGGACGATGTCGCCAGGCTTCACTCCGGCGCATTCAAACGATTTCTTCTCGTTGTAAGCCAAGCGCTGCAGGTCTTTCTCGGTGCAACCGAACGTCACCGGGTCGCCGAGAGTGCCCGAAGTGGTGATGTAATCGATGATTTTTGCTTTGGGGCAGCATAAAAATTCATCGTTAAACAGCTGCAGATCTTTCTTCTCAGTGAACGGAATCTTCACTAAATCCTCGATATGACGGATCTTATCGATGTTGATGCCGTAGCTCTTGAACATCCGCTGATAATAAGGCGAGTTGTTCTTCAGATACACCAACGCCTCATGAAGCAGACCTTCCTGATATGCTTTTATCTCTTCAACTGATTTATATTCAATGTCGTTGTTAATCATAACATTACGATATATTAAAGCTTGGTTTCCTCAAGCCATTTCAAAAATTCATTTTTCCATTGACGTGATTCTTCTGTGCCTCTCGTCTCGCTTGCTCCAAAGCCGTGACCGCCAGTCTGATATTGAATGTATTCGTGCTCAATATGCTTTGCTGTCAAAGCCGAATCAAGCAGTATAGAGTTTTGATAATCAACGATTGGGTCGTCGACGCAGTTCACGAGGAATACCGGCGGACAGTTATCTGGGACGTGTTTTTCCAACGACAGCGAGTCTTGCATCACCTTGTTTTTGCATCTGCGGTCACCAAGCAAGGCGCGGCGTGAGCGTTCATGGACGTAAGGCTCGTTCATCGTCACGACAGGGTAGATGGGAGCCGCAAAAGCCGGTCGGTTTTCATCGTTAGTGAAGAAACAAGCTGTCGACATTGAGAGGTGACCACCTGCCGAGAACCCCATGATTCCCAGTCTGTTAGGGTCGATATGATACTCTTCGAAATGCTCTTTTACATATTCGATGGCACGTTGAGCGTCGTTAATCATATCTGGATGCTGGTTGCCACGGAAGACACGGCGATAGTGCCAGATAAACTCTCGGATACCTGCCACGCGATAGCGCAAAACGAAAGCTGAGATGCCGTTTGCGTTGAGCCAGCGAGCCACGTCATCGCCTTCGTTCACTTCGTCGAGCCAGAAGTAACTGCCTCCTGGGCAAACGATTACAGCTGTTCCGTCGGTATTGTTGTCAGATAAAAACGGCGTCAACGTCACCTGCTTGCCATGGTGCACATCCTGCCCTTCCCATAAACAGACAGCCTCTTGTGCGGAAATCGTTCCGACAAGTAAAAATAATATGTTGAAAATCAAAAACTTCCTAAACATTATCTGCCCAAAATCTTCATCACTTCTTCTTTTGAAAGCTGACGGTATTTATGCTGCATGTCAGCAAAGAAATCCACTTGGAAGTATTCTTCGTCGTAAAACGACAGCTTCGAGTTGGTGTTCGGAGTGCATTCCAAATAAACTATATCTTCTAATTTCAGACCTTTCGCCTCGCAAATCTGATCAGCGAGTTTCTTGCCTGCATACGTCACTGATGTGCCAGGGTTATCTTGATATAATTCCGTCACGATGACGTATTTCTTGCCATCTACCACTCTGATTTTCAATCCACAAGACGATTCCATGTCCCATTCACCCTTGAACGGGAAAATCTCATCATAATATTCTTTTCCTACTTTCATCTTTTTTATTTTTAGGTCGCCTACGGCTCAAAATCTTAATAAAATCTATTTAAAAATCTGAAAAAATCTTTTTCCAAATTTCTGCCCTTTAGGGCATCCCAATTAATTATCAATTCTGACGTTAACATTTCTCTTGCTGCGGTCGACATCACGGCCGAATGACTTGTTTATCAATCTTCTATCGCGTTGACGATATGTGCCTTCTTCCATTTCGCGCAAGGCGACGTTGCAGAACAGTCTAAACATCTTAGACTCTTGAGTTTCAGACGCATAGAAGCTCTTCCAGGCATAATCGTAGAGCTCTTGCAATTTGTCAGGAGACATATTTTTAGGCTGATAAACAACCTGACCGGCATTGTAATGATCCCAGTCGAAGTCGAAAATACGACCTTGTCTCAGTAAGTCGTCATGACCTTTGGTGTGCGGGAATGGTGCGAAGATGGTAAACTCTGCCAAATCCAAATCTATCTCGCCAAGGAAGTCGATGAGGCGTTTGATGTCGTCTTCTGTCTGATTATCAAGGCCAAAGAGGATGGTGCCTTCGACGCCTATGCCGTAGTCGTGGTAACGTTTTACACGTTCTTTGATATAATCTGATGTGTCATAAACTGCCTGATAGACGTACCAAGCGCCAGCTTTTGCTGCCAAATCGAGCACTTCAGGGTCGTCTTCTATGGTATGACTGATCCATTTCTTCTTCAGAGGAGCGATGGCTGTGAAGAGCTCTTTTTCCCATTCCTTATTCTGTGCCAATGAGTTATCGACGATAAACAGACGGTTGTTGTCGATGCCTGCCATGTCTTCAACCACCTTATCGACAGGACGTGGGCGGAACTTACGGCCGCCAAGGTATGAAACTGCGCAAGGATAACAGCTGAAACGGCATCCGCGGCTCGCGTTGAAGAGGTCGACCATCTGCACGCCTTTGTGGTTGTACAAGTCACGTTTGTAAAGATCACGGCGACATGGCCCAACGCTCTCAATAGGTGGCTGGTTGCCCATGTAGTTGTAAATCTTCTTCAAACAGCCGTTTTTCCAATCCAAAATCACCTGTTCCGAACGGCCTTCCGATTCGCCTAAAAACACACTGTCGACGTGGTTCACCATCTCTTCAGCGTGAAGCATGGTCGAGATGCCTCCCGCGATGACTTTCTTGCCTCTTTTGTGATACTCATCTGCGATGGCCCAGCCGCGTTTCACCTGTGTTGTGAGCATCATCGACAAAGCTACAAGGTCGCATTCTTCATCAAAATCAATGGGTTCCACATTCTCGTCAGTGAACGAGATGTCGACATATTCCGGCAAGGTGGCTGCAAATGCAACGGGACCATGAGGCGGCAGATTGAATGTAGTCTGACCCGGCAACTTGTTCCACTTAGGGTAAATAAGTTTCAGCTTTATAGTTTCCATCTTAATAAAAGTCTCCTAATTGCACAACAAAGATACGATTTTTTTATGAATTCTAAGATATTTTGTTGATTTTTCTAACAATTTCATTATGTCCGACGATAGCTTCGGCTGTCTCGATGGCAGTGATTGAAACGCCACAGAATCCGTGAATGTTGACATTCTGTCCGGTGAGGTAAAGGTTCTTAACCTTAGTAAACACTGACATTTGCGATAGCATGAGGTCGTTGCTGTCCTTCTGGAAGCCGTAGTTAGAACCAAATTTGTTACCGTAAAAATCACGGATTGTCAGAGGTGTCGAGGCAAACGAAAACTCAATGCTGCTGCGGATTTCCGGATAAATCTTCTCAACGAGATTGAGTAATTTTTCTGCCATCTGCTGCTTCCAAAGTTCATAATCCTCGCCCCGATGGCCGCTCTTAGTGTCTTCCCAACGTTTCACCTGCTCAAACTCCATCGGACTGATGACTATCATCGTCTCGGCGAACTCGTCTTGATTTTCGACGGGCGGCGTCACACACATAAACTGATTTGGCCAATCTTTATGATTATCAATGTAATAGCATGGATGGTTGATGTATTTAAAACTCTTTTCCTTGAATTTGATATATACCTTGAAGCTCGACGACGACTCTGGAATCGAATGAATTCTCTTCTTGAAAGCAGTAGGGAAGGCGTCGTCAGAGATGACTTTCAGCAGCACATCCGGATGCACGTCAGAGATGTAGCTGTCGGCCTTGTAAACGTTGCCGTTTTTTGTTATGACGTCTGTAATCCTATGATTATCAACGTTAATCTTGACTACTTCCTCGTTTGCCATGACCTTGCCACCGCCGTTTCCAATCACTTCGGCAAGCAAATTCGCCAACTGCTGACTGCCGTCGATGAATTGGAAGGTGCCGCTGATATGCAGAACGCTCAATAGCGCGTTTAAAAACGCAGGAGTCATATCCTCAACACCACCGAAAAGTGGACTCAGATAAGCCAATAATCTCTTGAGTTTTGGATTGCTTATATATTTGTCAATCAGTGAGTTATAAGGCTTTAGGAAGTCTTCGCTGAGCTTCATGATGTTCGATTCAGGCGTGCTTTCGCGAAGGTAGAAAAGATCCTCTTCTTGAGATAAATCAAAGAGTTTTTCGATGTAATTCCTAATATTTTCTGCCTCTTCCGGGAAGATATCAGAAAGATAGTTGATGAATTTTTCTTTGCCTTTCGGAAGATAATACGTCGCGTTGTCTTCGGCAATTGTCATAACATCGCAGGCGCTTTCGTCGGTCGGCTTAAGCTTTAATTTATCTGTAACGTCAAGATAATCAAATATTTTCTTAAGGTTGCCGTCTTCATTAAATCCTCCGAAGATATGCATTCCTGTCGCAAAATCTGCGCCATTTCGTTTGAATGTCTGCAAACCTCCGCCGATGATGGCGTTTTTCTCTAAAACGGTGACTTTGTAGCCTTCTTTTGAAAGAATGGCGCCTGTAACGAGTCCGCCGAGACCGCCTCCGATGATCAAAATTTTCTTTTTGTTTGCCTCGATAATTTGTCTTCTAACTTCTTGTTCGCCAATAAGTTGAGAACAGACATTCATCGTACCTACAAGCACGCCGAGCATGCCGTGCGAGTTGATATTTTGACCTACTAGGAACAGATTCGGCACCTTTGTCTTGTACGAAACCCTTCCTGCTATACCTTTTGTTATGTCTTTGGCGAGACCGTAAATCGAGCCGTCAGGAGTGGAGGTGTAGTCGCGATAGGTGAGAGGCGTGGCTGCATGATAATCAGCGATTTTGTCGCGCAATCCTGGAAAATCTTTTGCAACAACATCGAGCAAACGCTCTGCCATTTCTTGCTTAAAACGTTCATAATCAATGCCTCTGTGACCAATGTCGGTGTCTTTCCATTTCGCCAAAGCGTCAATCGACATATAGGAAAGAATCACTCCGCTTTTAGCGAATCTAGGATTCCTTTCATGACAATGATGCATGTAAAGATATCCGTTTGGCCATCTCTCATCTACTTTTCCGCTCATTTCCCATGGTGTAACTGATTGAAAACCATAGAAATTTGAGTTTAGATAAGGCATTGCCTCATCTTTGAAACGCAAATAAAGCGAGAAAACGGAATTGGTATTGTTAATGTCACGAATTCTGGATTTATACGCCTCGTTAAAGACAGTATCATCAACAATATCAATAAGTTGCTTTGGATTTATATCAGAAATGACTACCTCGGCAGGATAATAATCACCTTTTTCAGTCTTGACACCAACAGCTACCTTGTTTTCAACAACGATTTGAGTTACTTTTTGGCGAGTAAGAACTCGTCCGCCGTAGCGTAAAAGCGCGTCGTTCAATGCTTTAGCGATAGTATCGCTGCCACCGACGATACGGTAAGCTCCATTGTTGTAGAAATCGAAGATGAAAGCATGGGTTGAAAACGGCGTTTTGCCTTTCTGAGCTGCATATAATGACAGGTTCCCAACCAAAACATCACGTAATTTCTGATCTGATATTGTCTGTTCTAAAACTTCATCTAAGCTCTTGAACAATAATTCGTTACCTTTAAAAATACTATCGTCATCTGACTTTAAATCACGGAAAGGCGACATCGAAGCAACTTGCTCAACCAGATCACAGTAACGTCCAAGATTCTCGCGTTGATTTGGGAATCGCTCCGAAAAATGTTCGATAAAAGCCTCGCGACCATTAGGAAAAGCAAATTTCTCGCCATTCAATGAAACGATGTCGTATGCATTTTCGTCAAGTTTATTGACAACGATTTTATCCTTGATTTCCAGATAGTTAAGATAATTTGAAAGCACTTTCCCATCGTCAAGGCTGCCAATGAAATGCATGCCTGTCTCAAACTTCACACCATCACGTTGGAAGCATTGCAAACAGCCGCCAATCTGGCTCGCCTGCTCCAAAATCGTGACGTCATAGCCGTTTTTGGCTAAAATCACGCCAGTGGAAAGACCGCCCAAACCGCTTCCGATGATGATGCACTTTTTCATCCTAAAAATGATTGATTATCAATTATATAATCGTATGTTGTGAGAACTTTATCGTCTTTTACGAAATGCAGATTGTTTGGGATATAGCTGCAATGCGACGCAATCAGATACTTGTCTTCATCAGCCTCAAAAGCGTAAATCTGTGTGTTGCGATGCACCAAAGCTATTGTCCAAGCGAGTTCACCAAATCCGCTATTTGTAATAGCTAAGCTATTGTAATTGAATGCGTTAATCTCTTCTGAATGAGTTTTAATCTTCTTTAAATTAGCACGTACAGCACGTTCAATGTCGTTACCTTTATAAATATATTTGTAACGCACAAACGGCAAAACGTAGTCAACATCCTCTTGTTCTTTTCTGATTTCTTCCAGATGCTTGATATAATATTCGTGGAAATGCGAGCGTAATTCTTTGGCATCAAATGTTTTAGCCTCTACAATCGGAAGCCTTTGTCCAATTTCTACATAAATTTTACCTTCACGAAGGACGAAGTCGTTTTTAGGCATAACGTCATGCACCCCGTGGATGAAAACTGGCAAAATGTCAATATTCAAGGCTTGTGCCAGCTGGAAAGCGCCTTTATGGAATCGGAGTATTTCGCCTGTAACTGAGCGCGTGCCTTCTGGGAAGATAACCACGGAATAGCCACGTTTTACTAGGTTTTGCAGACGTTCAACGTTCTTGTCGTAACCGTCAGAGACTGGATAGAACTCAGCAAAACGAATGATGACACCGTAAATCGGGTTCTTCCAAACCCAGTCGGTTGTCAGCAAGACGACCTTAGGGTTCAGCATCATGGTGCACAGCAAGTCGAGGTGTGACTGATGGTTTGCGATGATTACCGCAGGCTTGTTGAACTGCTCACCGTATTTGTTTTCGAGATGGAATCTGACGCCAGGTAACAGCTTCAATGCGATGCGCATGAAAGCACAAATCATCTGGTGATAACGATAGCGTTTGTTCTTGGTTCTCGGCCATAACACAATGTAAATCAATGTCAAAGGCGTTACGATGACGAATGCGGCAAGGAAGAAAACGAGCAATGTCAATGCGGTGTAAAGCATGCGTTTCAGCGTCAACGGCACCTCGCGAAGCTGACCTTTTTTCTTGGTGAGCCAGCCGAAAACGATAGGAGGGAGGTAGCACGCCATGAAAACTACTGTTGCCATGCCGATGATCGCGACTTCAGCGAGGGATTTCATTGCCGGATGCTTTGCAAAAATCAAGGTTCCTATGCCGATAAACATCAAAATTCCCGACAGAATCACACTGTTGCGGTAGTTTTTCAGCATCTTCTTGCCGTATGCATATTCGTAAAGCAACCCTTCGGTGATAAATATCGTGTAATCGTCACCCTGACCGAAGATAAATGTTGCCAAAATGATGTTGACGATGTTGAACTTTATTGCGCTTAAGCTCATGATTCCCAATATCCAAGCCCACCCGACGGTGAGTGGAAGGAAGGCTAAAATAGCCAATTCCAAGCGACCGAAAGAGAGACAGAGGAAGAAGAAAACTACTATGCTGCAAACGTATAAAATGTAGTCGAAATCATCAGACAGCGCACTGACGAGGTTGTTGCCCACATCGCTGATGCTGAAGGCAAATGAATTCTCCGGCAATGCTTGGCGTAGCTGCTGTTTCAGCTGTTCCGACTCACTGGTTGGAACCTTTACAAAGTTCACAATTCTTGTCAAAGAATCATGCTGCAAAGTGTAAGTCTTGCACAACTCTGCCAGCGCTTCCATTTCGTTTGGTGACTTTGTAACGTATTGTTTGTCAATGTTTTGTGTAAAAGTTGAGAATGCATTAGCGATAAATCCGGCTTTTACAGCTTCTTTTTCTAAAATTTCCGCTATTTCTGCGTGATTTTTCCAGAAATCAGCCCATTTTTCCAGCGATTGCTGCTGTTTCTCAATTGATGGTAGCAAGCCATTGGGACCGGAAATAGAGTTCTCGGAGCTCTCAAAGTTCGCGGAGAACTCCTTAATTTCTTCATTTTTTTCCAAAGCATCCTCTAAATCTTTTCCTTCCGCCACCACATAAATCAAATCCGTTTCACCGTCTTTATTCAAAGATTCACTCAACAATGCCAAATCTTCTTTTTGCTGCTCAGTCATGTAATTGATGTTGTGCAAGTTGGCATCGAAGGAGGTGTCACTACTGAAATAGCTGAGTATCAATGTGATAATGACCAAAGGCCAGAAGGCATACAATTTGATTTTACGCCATCTTTCGGATTGTGGTTTGCCGCTGTCAACAAAGAGTTTGTGCGTTTTCTTCGGTGATACCGCGAACAAAGGCAGGAAAATCATCACGAAAAGTATCGTGCCAACCAGCATCAATGCGCCGAAGAGTCCGAGATCGTGCATGGCTTCGGCTTTGACGAAGATGAGACAAGCAAACGCTGCCACGGTTGTGATGTTTCCAATTACCAAAGGCTGTATCACATCTTTCAGTGCCTCGCGTTTGTTCGGCTCCTGCTTGATATGGTCAAGATAATGCAGCGGATAATTTACGGCAATGCCAACAATCACTGAGCCTATGCCCACTACTATGATGGAGATGCTGGCTTTGAAAAGCGCGATCACCGCTAAGGCGAAAATCCAGCCGAATAGGATGGAAATTCCAAGCCACAATAAGTTGCGTTTCCTTGCCATTGTGAACATCAAGATGCTGAATATCAGTACGATAGCGAGAGCTATTGAGAGGAAACTGTCATTTTTGACCTGTTGAGCATTGGTGACTGCAATAGTTGGTGCTCCGACAGCCGAAATCTTCACATCTGGATGATTTTCTTCAGTCAAATTGATGACATTGTCAATCAAATTAACCAATATGGCGTTGTTTTTGGTGTCGCTGCCAGAGAAAGGTGAAGTGAGGAAGGCAAAAGCCTTGTCGCCTGCCTCATTGAAAAGATATTCATCTTCAACACGATAGCCTTTGGTGGCGTTCAGAGCTGTAAGTCGTTGAAGTGCAGGTGAATACAGATTTAATGGGTCGGCTTGCACGCCTTCGATGACAAAACTCGCGGTCGGAAATGCAAGCATCCGCTTGATGTTTTGCATGCAAGTCGCCACATAATCTGGCTCGGCAAGCAGAGAATCCATTCGTTTGTAGTCGTTATCAGTCAAAAACAATGGCTGATTTTGGCGCATAAAGTCGATGGCCTCGAAAACCAAACCTTCATCAATCTTGCATCTTAAGTCGTTGACTAATAATGCTGTATCTAATTCTTCCCAGTTTGACTCAAAATCATCCAAGGCACTCATCAGCTCGTCCATGTCGTCGCCAGAGAAGATGATCGTGATTTGTCCTTGGTTGCTCAAATCGTCGTAAACAGAAGTGTATTTTTCCTTTTCAGGGTCAGTTGGCAAAAAGTCGGCGATGTTTTCCTTATAATCCAATTTTAAAGCGGAAAATACGCATAATGCAGTAACAATCAATAGAATAACTATTGAAAGTGCCTTCTTTTTCGACAAAAAATCGTATATCGCAAGGAAAAACCTATTCATGCCGCCTCCTCGCTCTTCTTATCGCCCTTGAAGGCAGTCCGTAAACAATTGCCAATATGCACAAAAAAGTGTTTAACACGCTGATTCTGAAGAAGTCCCAGAATGGACGGAAGTGTGTGACGCGTTCCTCGGCTTTCGGATAAAACACGTTTATTTTAATAGGAATCAGGTCGGTGCCGCGCCATGCCGCACCAACTAAAAGCTCTAACTCCGCTTCGTATCTTGAAGTCAAAAATCTTAGATTTGGCACGTTTTTCAATGGATACAGACGATAGCCTGTCTGTGTGTCTGGCAGGTTTACTCCAGTATGAACCTTGAACCAGAAATTAGAAAACTTATTTGCGAAAGTATTTTTCTCCGGCATGTTTTCCTGATTCAGATTTCTGCTGCCAACAATCAAAGCATTTGTATGTTGCTCTAAAGCTTTGATAAACAATGGAATATCTTCGGGGAAATGTTGTCCGTCGGAGTCGATAGTAATGGCGTAGTCGAAGCCAAGTTCTTTGGCTTTTTTGAAACCTTGTTTCAAAGCGTAGCCTTTGC
>JAFYNO010000059.1 GCA_017549705.1 Bacteroidales bacterium
CCCATTGATATCACTTGTGCATAGTATTGTAAAAGATTTTTCTTGTGGTTATAAATTCGACCATGCACCTGATTTAGGAAAAGTAGTTTCTTCTATTGCTATGGGAATTACATCGGCAATAACAAATATTGATGTCCATAAAATATTTGAAGATTGTCACTTTACAAATGATTTAGAGGATTTTAAGAAAACAAAAGATCTTGAGCAAACAATTTCTGAAATGTTAGATTCTTTGTTACCAGAACATGGTAATAGATTAGTCATTTTCATTGATGAATTGGATAGATGTAAACCAATATATGCTGTCAAACTTTTAGAAAGAATTAAACATTATTTTACAAATGAAAAAATAACATTTGTTTTTTCAACAAATGTAAAAGAATTGTCTAACACAATAAAGAATCTATATGGCTCAGATTTTGATGCAGATAGATATTTGGATAAATTTTTTGATTTAAGACTTTCTTTGCCTCCAATTGATATTAGTGAATACTTATCAAAATTAGGATATTGGGAAGAGCATATAATCATAAAAAAAATATTCAATGATTATTCATTTTCAATGCGTGAAATATGCAGATTCATGAAAGTATATGAACTCGCTAAACCTTCTGATTTTGCATTAAATTCAGTACCGTATTCACAAGAATGCAATTATGGTTTTAGAATTCTAGAGAATTGTGTTTTACCATTACTTATTGCATTACAAATTACAGATTCAAAAATACTTAGCGATTTTATAAATGGGAAGAACTCAAAACCATTAGTAGATTTGCTTGGTTCGATTCATCATCCATATTTAGATATTTTGAATATTCATTCAATGCCTATTTACATAGAAAAAGGAGAGGCGTGCCAGAAAGATGTTATCAATTGCTTATACGAAAAAATATACCACCCAGATTATTCAGTGGATATAAGTAAATATGGGAATAATTTGGATATACAAGCATAACGGCGACAAGTGCGATATGTGGCGGAGAAGTGACTGATGATGGAGGCTTTAGTATAACTGCAAGAGGTGTTTGTTGGAGTACATCGCAAAATCCTACAGTTACTGACAGTCACACGACAGATGGCACTGGAACAGGCACTTTTACGTCATCAATGACCTCCCTGACTTATAATACCACCTATTATGTCAGAGCCTACGCAACCAACAACAAAGGCACAAGCTATGGTGAAGAAACGACATTTATAACAAGCAAACTTGCCCCTACTGTCACAACAGCTGATGTTACCGCAGTGACATCTAATTCAGCTACTTCGGGTGGTAATGTCACCTCTGATGGAGGAGCGTCGGTCACAGCTCGTGGCGTTTGCTGGAGTACATCGCAGAACCCTACAATTAGCGGCAATCATACAACTGATGGCAACGGCACAGGTGAGTTTACAAGCAACTTGGCTGATTTAACAGAAAACACTACTTATTACGTCAGGGCTTATGCGACTAACAGCGTTGGAACAAATTACGGCGAACAGAAAACATTCACTACAACTCAGAGTACATCGCTTCCAAGTGTGGCAACATATCAGGTGAGTGATGTTACTGCTACGACAGCTTCCTGCGGCGGATTTGTTGTGTCGGATGGCGGCTCGACTGTAACTGACCGCGGCGTCTGCTGGAGCACATCTCCTAATCCTGTGCTCAATATCAACTATATGACGCATGATGGCTCAGGCACAGGCGAGTTCTCATCAAGTATTACGGGATTATCGCCTAATACGACATATTACGTCAGAGCTTATGCTTCAAATTCTATAGGCACGAACTATGGAGAAGAAAAATCATTTACCACTAGTGATGCCAAGCCTGTTGTAACAACTACTGCAGTGTCTGAAATAGCTCAGACTACTGCAATAAGTGGTGGTAATGTAACATCTGAAGGTGGTTATCCTGTCACTTCACGAGGCGTTTGCTGGAGCACATCTCCAAATCCGATATTAAATGTAAACTACATGACAAATGATGGTTCCGGGGCTGGAGAATTCACATCAAATATAACGGGATTGTCACTAAATACGACATATTACGTAAGGGCTTACGCTTCTAATAGCGCTGGAACATCTTACGGCAATGAAGTGTCTTTTGTAACGGCTTCTGGATCGCTGGCTCCGACTGGTGCGATAAATGGTCTGTTTTCTATTAGTGCTACACAGCAAGTTTATTTTTCACAAGGTAATTTACAATATAAAGCATCTACTAATACTTGGCGTTTTGCTGATAACCAATATGATATAGTTGGTAATGGCAATGTTAACATATCTTCCATTTATACTGGTTGGATAGATTTGTTCGGATGGGGCACTAGCGGATATAACCATGGCGCAATATGTTATCAACCATGGAGTATTAGCGCAAATGGTAGTGACTATTGGGTTTATGGCTTAAATATCTATAATATCTACGATCAAACGTGCAAAGCGGACTGGGGATATAATGTCATCAGTAATGGCGGTAATACTGAAAATTTATGGCGAGTTCCCACTCAAGACGAATGGAGCTATTTATTTATGTATAGAAACACATCTTCTAATGTACGTTTTGCAAAAGCCCAGGTTAATGAAGTGGATGGAGTTATTGTTTTGCCTGATGACTGGAATACAAACTATTATAGCATTAATAATCCAAATGATTGGCAAGGTGCAAGTTATACAGATAATATTATTGATTTAAACACCTGGATAAGTAGTTTTGAGGCTAATGGCGTCGTATTTTTACCTGCGGCGAGATATCGTGAAGGTAATACTTATTATTATTGGGGTAGTTCAGATGGACATTATTGGTCATCAACATATTCTCAATACTCTGAAAACGCCACACCTTATTTACATTTTACCAGTGCAGATTTGTGGACCAGCAATACATATGCTAATAATCGACACCATGGAAGATCTGTGCGTTTGATTTATTCACCTAACATACAGACTAATAATATAGCAGTGACTACAAATCAAGCGGCCAATATCACCCAAACGTCAGCTCTCTGTGGCGGAGATGTTACAACAGATGGCACCAATACAGTGTCTGCTAAGGGTGTTTGTTGGAGCACATCTTCTGAACCGACTATAAATGATTCGCATACTACAAATGGAAGTGGAACAAGTCCATTTACCGCAAATATAACAGGGCTTAGTTCTAATACTACCTATTATGTCAGAGCATATGCCACAAACGAAGTGGGTACTTATTATGGTAATGAAGCAACATTTACTACATTATCAAATAGCAGTAGCATTCCAACTGGTGCGATTAATGGTTTATATAGCATAAACAGCAGTGGCGACAAAGTGTATTTTTCAAAAGGTAATCTTCAATACATTGGTAGTGCTGCTACTCCATATTGGAAGTTTGCAGATAATCAATGGGATTATTTGGGCGATAATGGACAGGGCAGTACAAATATGAATGTTGACCGCGATCTTTTTGGCTGGGGCACAAGTGGTTGGAATTGTGGTAATACATACTATCAACCATGGGATACTGATGATAGTGATGGTTCGCTTTATGGTCCTCCAGGAGAAAACAATCTGACAGACGAATATGTTAATTCTGATTGGGGTTATTATAATGCTATTAATAATGGAGGTAACACAACTCACACATGGCGAACACTATCACAAATGGAATGGAACTATGTGATGCATAATAGAAATAGTTCCTCAGGTATCTTGTTCGTTAAGGCTATTATTAACGGAATAAATGGATTAATCATATTACCAGATGACTGGAATAGTAGCTATTATTCATTATATAGTATAAATAATGGCAATGCGGCATATTCTGCTAATATGATTAGTTCTACTTCTTGGGCTAATAATTTAGAAACACACGGAGCTGTGTTCTTACCAGCGGCTGGTACTCGTACTAATACTAATGTCACGGTTTTAAATCAATATGGTGTGTATTGGATGTCAAATTGTGCTGCTGACTATGGAGCGACCGGCTTTAGTCTAAGTCCAGATTACGTAACAATGAGGGATATGTATAATCGCTATTATGGTTTTTCTGTCCGCCTCGTTCACGACGCTAATTAGTCTGATAATCTATCATTCTTCCTCAACAAGGAATAGTGCTAATTGCTTAATTCCTTGTGCGCCGATGACTAACTGATTGTCGATTTCGGTGCTTCGGCTTGGGCCGCTGATAATGACGGTCTGTGATGGCTTGTCTGCTTTGTATTTTTCTTTGAGAAGTTTCATCGCATCTTTCATGCTTGCCACTATTTGAGTGGGGGAGGCGTAGACCAGCAGCACATCGGCATTGGAGTATGCTGCCGTTGAGCCTGCGCAATTGTCGGTGACGACAATACTGCCAGTGTGTGCTATGAGGCACTCGCAGTCGGTGATGCTGACAACTTTTTTGCGTTTGGTGGTGTAGTCACGACTTAGCTCAATGCCCGAGTCTTTGAGGACGTCGTTCATTTTGTGGCTTGTTGAGCATAGTGGCTCCCATTGATTTTCAACGATATATTGTTTCAATGCTTCAATGAAATCGTTTTTGCTTTCGAAGTAGATGAAAATACCGCCGTTGTCTTTGAAGCGTTCCACAAAAGTGAAGTCGGCACCGTCTTCTTCTTTGAAAGGCGTCCAGGTGTCGACCTGCATATTCACATCTTTGAAGAGGTTCTCGTCCTTCGCCATCACGGCTTCGCGTACCTTAGCAAGAATCTGCTCTTTGTTGGTACGTTCGCTCAAGTTTCCGAACGAGAATATCTTCATGACTATGCGTTATCTTTTTTAGTAAATGTCCTCTCTTCTTGTTTCCAAGGTCTTTCTCCGAAGATGGTGACGAGGTCGTCGGTGAATATCACTTCCTTGTCGATGAGTTTTTCGGCGAGTTGAGTGAGACCTTCTTTATGCTCATTCAGAATACGCAGTGCTTCTTGGTAGGCGCTCTCGATGAGCTTGCTCACCTCGGCGTCGATCTTCTCTGCGGTCTTCTCGCTGAACGGCTTCTGGAATGAATATTCTTGCTGACCTGTTGAGTCGTAATAGCTTACGTTGCCGATGGTCTCGTCGAGGCCGTAGTACATCACCATGGCGTGTGCTTGTTTCGACACCTTCTCGAGGTCGTTCAAGGCTCCGGTGGATATCTGTCCGAAGATGATTTGTTCCGCGGCGCGGCCGCCGAGGGTAGCGATCATCTCATGGTACATCTGCTCTTTGGTGGTTATCTGCCTCTCATCAGGTAAGTACCAGGCCGCGCCGAGGGCCTTGCCTCTCGGAACGATAGTCACCTTCACCAATGGATGTGCGTGTTCAAGCATCCAACTCGTGGTGGCATGGCCAGCCTCGTGGAAGGCGATGACCTTCTTCTCTGACTGCGTTATCACAGAGTTCTTTTTCTCCAAACCGCCGACTATACGGTCGATGGCGTCGAGGAAGTCTTGTTTCTCGATGTTTTCCTTGTTCTTTCGTGCCGCGATGAGTGCTGCCTCGTTACAGACGTTGGCGATGTCGGCTCCCGAGAAACCAGGAGTCTGTTTTGCCAAGAATTCTTTGTCTACGTCGTTGCCGAGTTTTAAGCCACGCATGTGGACCTCGAAGATCTCGCGACGGCCGTTTAGGTCAGGTAACTCGACATAAATCTGGCGGTCGAAACGTCCAGCGCGCATCAATGCCTTGTCAAGGATATCGGCACGGTTGGTGGCTGCCAGCACTATGACGCCTGAGTTGGTGCCAAAGCCGTCCATCTCGGTGAGCAGCTGATTCAGAGTGCTTTCACGTTCATCGTTGCCGCCGCTCATGATGTTCTTGCCACGGGCACGACCGATGGCGTCGATCTCATCGATAAATATAATACAAGGTGATTTTTCTTTTGCCTGTTTGAAGAGGTCACGTACACGTGAGGCACCGACGCCCACGAACATCTCGACGAAGTCGGAGCCTGAGATGCTGAAAAACGGTACGTTAGCCTCGCCAGCCACTGATTTTGCCAACAACGTCTTACCTGTGCCTGGAGGGCCTACCAGCAAAACGCCTTTCGGGATCTTGCCACCTAGACGGGTATATCTCATCGGGTTCTTAAGGAAGTCGACGATTTCCATCACTTCTTCTTTGGCTTCTTCAAGTCCTGCGACGTCCTTAAATGTGGTCTTGTTGTCTTTTTCCTGATCATAAAGCTGCGCCTTCGATTTGCCGATGCTGAAGATCTGTCCGCCGCCCATTCCGCCGCCGGCACCGCCACTCATCCTTCTGGTGATGAAGATCCAGAAGCCGATAAGCAGTAATAACGGAAGCACCCAGCTGATGATCTCTGCGCCCCAATTATGACGTTCAACAGGTATCACTTCAATAGGATTTGCTAGGCCTTGCTGCGCTTCGTCGACCTTGGAGTAGAGACGGTCTTCCGACACCTTGAGAATATAGTTAGGCGTTTTCCCGAACACCTGCTGACGCTCGTTTGGGAAATATTTACGCATTCCCTGCTCGTTGAGGTATATCTCTGCGGTTCGGCCATTCACCAGCTCAATCTTTGCAATGTCCTGCTCGCGCAACATCTTCGAAAGCTCTGTCATAGTGGTCTCCTTCGTGCTGCCACTGCCGCCAAACACTATCGACCCGATGAAAAATGCAATTAGGACAATATATACCCAATAAAATCCAATCTTTTTCTTCGGCTTGTTATTGTTTTCTGCCATCTTTAAACTTTAAACATTAAACTTTAAACTTTAAACTAGTCTTCGTAGACTTTCTTCTCAGCGTCGGCCCATAATTCCTCAAGCTGGAAGAAATTGCGTTTTTCTGCAAGGAAGATATGAACCACCACGTCTACATAATCCAACAAAATCCATTCCGAATTTTCGAAACCCTCCTCATGGTAGACATGTACGTGAAGCTTGTTGCGGACGTTGTCGATGACCTTCTCCGCGATGGCATTCACTTGTGTCTTCGATTGAGCGTGGCAAATCACAAAATAATCAGTTACAGCCGAATGTAATTCTTTCATATTCAATGATGTAACCTCTTGTGCTTTTGTCTCTAACATGGTCTCAACGATGCAGTTCAAGACCTCTTCTGTATTGTCGTTTTCGTGTCTGATTCTCATAAATTGAAAATTTTCTGCAAAGATAGTCAATAAATTTATACTTTTGCGGCTGGCTATGAAAATTTTACATTTTGATGAAATAAATTCGACGAATGCTTTTATGCATGACAAAATGGCGGAAAGAACTGACATTTCCGACATGGTAGTTGTTGCTGATCATCAGACTGAAGGGCGAGGGATGGATAAAAACCGGTGGGAGAGTGAAAAAGGGAAGAACCTATTGTTTAGCATCGCATTGAAAGTCAATTTCTTAGAAGCAGAGAACCAGTTTAAAATTTCGCAGGCAGTGTCAGTGGCGATAGTCGAGACTTTGTCGCAATTTATTGATAGTCAAAAGATTTTTATTAAATGGCCTAACGACATATATGTCGGCGACAAAAAACTTGCTGGGATGCTGATTCAAAACACCATCGAAGGTCGCATGATGGGCACTACTATCATTGGTATCGGCTTGAATGTCAATCAGATAGAGTTTTCAAAAGACATCCCGAATCCGATATCTTTGAAGCAGATTTCAGGCAAAGATTATGATTTGGAAAATCTATTTAATCTGTTGATAAATAATATCAAGTCGTCAGTCGAAAGTCTTCGTTTAAAAGAAAACCAAATTGAGATAAACGAAAAATACATTTTGAAGGCATATCGTTATCATCAGTGGGCTGATTATCTATATAAAAATAAAGTCAAATCCATGATTATCAATGGATTTGACTGTTATGGTAGATTGATTTTAGAAGATCAGTCTGGCGAGGAAATTATCTGCGACGTTAAAGAGTTACAGTTTTTTCCGCCATCATGTCGACAAGGTTCTGAAGCGGACGTTTAGCCATCATCGCCATCAACGGGTTGAGGTCGGCGTCGATTTCAAACATCACTCGGCAGTTGTTGCCTAATCCGGCGATTTTAATGTTCAAAGTGAACGGGAATGGCACCTTCCCGACGGGCACTAACTGTACCAAACTGTATGTAATTCTTTGACTTACGCGCAGAGCGATGCTGCCCATACCTTGCACCGTGAATGAGAGATTGTCCTCGTCGGCATTCACATTGATTGCCTGCTCAGGAAGCAACGACGGGATATTTCTCATATCGCTCACCAAAGCGAAAAACTCCTGCTCGCTCTTACTATTATCAACGTATTGTGACTGTATTAACATCTTTTTTTATGGTCGCCTTCGGCTCAAAATCTTAAAAAAATCTAAAAAAAATCTTCCAAAAACTCTTTAAACTATAAACTTTCAACTTTAAACTAAATGGTCGTCAGACCATTTTTGTGGTCCCTTTCTCCACTCCATGAGGCTGTGCATCTGGTCGTCGCTCACGTAGTTTTCTTCAACTGCCTTCTGTATCAAAGCCTCATAGTTGCTGATGGTCACGAGGTCGCAGTCAGCTTTCTTGAATGCCTCGGCAGCAGCGTCGAGTTGATAGGTGAAGATGGCCATCATGCCTTTCACGTTGGCGCCTTTCTCGCGCAGTGCTTCGACTGCTGCAAGGCTTGATTTTCCTGTTGAAACGAGGTCTTCGATGACTACCACCGAAGCTCCTTGTGGCACTATGCCTTCAACTTGGTTGTTCAGGCCGTGCGACTTAGCCTCTGAGCGCACGTAGCAGAATGGGAGACCCAGTTCCTGAGCCACCAAAGCGCCTTGCGGAATGCCGCCAGTGGCCACACCTGCAATGAGATCCGGCTTGCCGTAACGCTCAGTACACATCTTCACGAAAGCCTCGCGGATGAACGTTCTGATCTCAGGATACGACAAAGTGATACGGTTGTCACAATAGATAGGTGATTTTAATCCACTCGCCCATGTAAAAGGACTTGCAGGATTCAATTTTATTGCTTTAATTTGCAGCAGAAAATTCGCTAATGCTAAAGCGGTTTCTTTTTCGTTCATAACTGTTAAAATTTTTGGCAAATGTACAGACTTTTTTGTAACAATAGGACGCTGACAGCAAATAATTTTTGTGAAGACATCTTATCGGTTGATAATAAGGAAATTAGAAATGCCGATGATATCGTCTTTAAGATTTTGGACTGGCTCTACGACGAGTCACAACTATGTTTAGATCTCGGCGATGTCGATGGAAAGGACTTCGCATACGCTGTGAAAACCGTGTTCCGTCAGGCGCCAGCAGCAGGCGGAGTGGTGGTCATTGATGATGGCTTTGTAGCCATCGAACGTAACGGTATCCCTGATTTGCCGAAAGGTCATATAGAAAAAGGTGAGTCGCCAGAAGTAGCAGCCGTACGCGAAGTGGAGGAAGAGACAGGCATCACTGACCTTGAGATTATTAAAGAACTACCAGCCACATGGCATTGCTATCTTCTTCAAAACCAATGGACGATAAAAAAAACCAGTTGGTATCTGATGCACACCAATTCAGGAATGAAAAACGTGCCGCAAACCGAAGAAGGAATATCAAATGTTTACCTTGTAAATCAAGATGAAATAAAAAACTTTGAAGAAAAAACGTTTGCATCATTGAGATTTTTGGTGAAAAATATATTTCCATTTGTTTAATTTTTTGTATTTTTGCAATCTATTTAAAGAGGGGAAATATTTGACACCAATGAAAAAACTATTAATAACTATTGTATTATTATTGACAACTGCTACCTGCTTGAAGGCACAGGGCTTAGACGACTTTTACGTCGACTGGGACAACAACAGAAATGCCGACCCATCGACAATCATAGCATTACCTAACGCAGTTATCGGTAGCACATCCAACTCGCCAGCACCCCTCGGCAGCGGATTGCTGATACTTACTGCATTAGGAACAGGATATGCGGTCTCCCGCAAACAAAGATAACCGCCAACAAAAAATGAAAATAGGAGTTTTTGCTGGATCTTTCGACCCTATCACCCGCGGACATGAAGACATAGTGCTTCAGGCGATGCCGCTCTTCGATGAGATAATCATCGCGATAGGAGTCAATATCGATAAGAAATATATGTTCCCGCTTGAGAAACGAATAAAGTGGATTGAAAACACTTTTGCCGAGTATCCCAAGGTGAAAGTTGTTAGCTATGAAGGACTAACAGTGGACCTCTGCAAGAAAATGGGTGCCCAATTCATCATCCGCGGACTGCGTAACACCACCGATTTCGAATACGAGAGCATCATCGCGGAAGCAAACAAAAAGTTGAATCCTGAGGTCGAGACGTTATTCCTGCTTTCCAACCCGAACTTGCGCTGCATATCCTCAACAGTGGTGCGCGACCTCATTAAAAACGGCGCCGATTTAACGGATTTTGTTCCAGAAAAAGCAAAATTCTATGAAAAATAAACGCCTCATCGGTCTGATTCTGGCGTTGCTTTGTCCACTATTCATGCTCGGACAAGATGTGATTATCACAGGTCAGGTCAACAAACCGAATGCCTTAGTGCGACTCCTCACATACGACGAGATGGTGACATACGAGCAAACGAAAGTAGCTGAAACACAATCAGATAAAGAAGGAAGATTTATATTAAGAACCGAAATCTCTGAAATCACACCGGCACAGATTGCCATCAACCTCGACAGAGTTGATATCATACTGAAACCAAACGGAAAATACGATATCGAAATCATCATTCCTGAAAAAGGCGACGGCTCTTATTTCGAACAACAACAGCCGATCTTGAAAATCAATACCATCAATGACGGAGGTTTTTATTCGCAATACATTGCTACTCAAACGCTAGTTGATGATTTCCTTTACGAAAACTTCGATAATATTTATCGCGGCAGAAAAACAAGTCTGCTCGATACGCTCGACAATCGGATTTTAAGAAACATCGGCACAATCGAAAATGATTATATCAAAGATTTTATAAAATACCGCAAAGCATCAGTCATGATGACTGTCAATGCTAAGAAAACTTTGACTGAATACTTTGACAATCAACAGGTTCTGTATTTGCAATTGGCTTATATGGATGTTGTGGCAGAACTATTCAACTCGTCTGACAGAAATAATGACTTTTTGTCACGTAACCCACAGCTGGCAGAAGTGGTCGAGATGATGAATATGCGAAAAGCATATTACGCCAATCCGCAGAACAAAAGTCATATTTTAACAGCTTTGGAGAGTATTGAAAAATCATCGAAATACCAGAAAAACAAGCTTGTGGCGAAGAATATCGCCAAGCAGATTGACGAGCTCTCATTCGATTCGGAAGCTCCGGCATTTTCATTAAATGACAAGAACAGAAAGACTGCTAATCTTATTGATTATCAGAACGATATGGTGCTTCTGCAGTTTGTTGACAAGTATTCACCTCTGAATGAGCATGAGTTTGCCACCTTAAACGACCTCCAAAAACGATGGAACGACACCATACAAGTGGTCACAATTGCAACGAAAGAGTCGTTTGATGACTATGTACAAATGTTTGAAAAACAAGGCTTTAGATGGCAGCTGCTGAATCTCGGCGATAACATCCTTCTGCTCGAAGATTACCATGTCAGGACATTCCCGGCATACATCATCGTGAAGCGCAAAAACCGCATCGGAATGGCACCAGCGCCGTCGCCTGACAGATTTTTGGATAAACAGGTGAGAAGAATTAGCAAATATTTGTAAAATTTCGTATTTTTGCACACTTTTTGATAAGTATATATTGGACAATTTTAATTATTAAGAAATGGGATTTTTATCAAAACTTTTTGGAAATAAATCAACGCGTGATAACAAAGCGTTGCAGCCATTATTGCAGAAAACTCTCGATGCTTACGAGAAGATAAAGGATTTGGATATCGACAGCCTACGTCATAAGACCGTCGAGTTCAAGGAGTATATCCAGAATCATATCGCTGAGGAAGAGGCGAAAATCGCTGAACTGAAGGCTAAGGTCGAGAATAATCCGGACATGGATCTGGAAGATAAAAACGACATCTACGACCAGGTCGATAAGCTTGAAAAACACGTCCTGGAGAAGATAGAGGAAGCGCTCAATGATATTCTGCCAGAGGCTTTCGCGGTGATGAAAGAGACGGCTAAGCGTTTCAAGGAAAATGAAGTGGTGGAAGCAACCGCCACCGACCTCGACCGTGAACTCGCCTCGAAATACGAGCATATCAACATCGAAGGCGACAAGGTGCGTTACAACAACAGCTGGATGGCTGGCGGTAATATGTTGACATGGGACATGGTGCATTACGACGTGCAGATCATCGGCGGTATCGTGCTACATCAAGGAAAGATCGCTGAGATGGCGACAGGTGAAGGTAAGACACTCGTCGCTACCTTGCCGGTTTACCTCAACGCTCTCGCTGGCCGCGGCGTTCATGTCGTGACAGTCAACGATTACTTGGCAAAACGTGACTCTGAGTGGATGGGCACTCTGTATAACTTCCTCGGTTTGACATGCGACTGCATCGACAAACACGAGCCTAACTCAGCAGCACGTCGCGCCGCCTACAACGCCGACATCACCTACGGTACCAACAACGAGTTCGGTTTCGACTACCTGCGTGACAACATGACGGGCAACCCTGAGGAACTCGTTCAGCGCAAACATCACTACGCCATCGTTGACGAGGTCGACTCCGTGTTGATCGACGATGCCCGTACCCCTTTGATCATCAGCGGCCCGACGCCACGTGGCGACGACCAGGAGTTTGTGCAGCTCAAGCCAGACGTCGTGAACCTCTACGAAGCTCAGAAACGTCTTGTGACTCAGTGCCTTGCAGAAGCTAAGAAGATATTGACTAACCCGAACGCCACCGAAGAGGAGCGCTCGCACGGTGCCGACCAGCTCTTCCGCGCGTTCCACGGTCTACCGAAGAACACGGCTCTCATTAAATTCCTCTCGGAGGAAGGTATGAAGTCACTGCTGCTCAAGACCGAAGGCTTCTACATGCAGGAGCAGAGCAAAAACATGCACATCATCGACGATGAACTTTATTTCGTCATCGACGAGAAGCTGAACACCGTTGTTTTGACCGATAAAGGTACCGAACAACTCGCTAAAGCATACAACGATCCATCATTCTTCATCATCCCGGATGTGGGTTCGGAGATTGCCGAACTTGAGAAATCGGGGTTGAGTGAGGATGAGAAGGTGATTAAGAAAGCTGAAATACTTCGTGTTTTCTCTGAAAAATCAGAACGTTTGCATACAGTGCAGCAACTGTTGAAAGCTTACACTCTGTTTGAAAAAGACGTCGACTACGTCATCATCGACAATAAAGTTAAGATCGTTGACGAACAGACAGGCCGTATCATGGAAGGCCGCCGCTGGTCAGATGGATTACACCAGGCAGTGGAGGCAAAGGAAAACGTCGATGTCGAGGCAGCGACACAGACCTATGCCACCATCACTCTGCAGAACTACTTCCGTATGTACCATAAACTCGCCGGTATGACTGGTACCGCTGAGACTGAGGCAGGCGAGTTCTGGGATATCTACAAACTCGATGTCGTCGTCATCCCAACCAATAAGCCGATTGCGCGTGACGATAAGGAAGACTTGATTTACAAGACAAAACGTGAGAAATATAACGCTGTCATCGAGCAGATTGAGGAGCTCGTGAAGCAGGGCAGACCAGTGTTGGTAGGTACAACATCCGTTGAGATTTCTGAGTTGTTGAGCCGTATGTTGACACGTAAGAACATCAAGCACAACGTGTTGAACGCTAAGCTGCACTTCAAAGAGGCTCAGATCGTGAAAGACGCTGGTGTTGCTGGCACTGTGACCATCGCCACCAACATGGCTGGTCGTGGTACCGATATCAAACTCGGACCTGGCGTCAAAGAAGCAGGCGGTCTCGCTATCATCGGCACCGAGCGTCACGAGTCGCGTCGTGTCGACCGCCAGCTGCGTGGTCGTGCCGGTCGTCAAGGTGACCCGGGAAGCTCACAGTTCTTCGTCTCGTTGGAAGACGACCTCATGCGTATGTTCGGCTCCGAGCGTATCGCACCGCTCATGGACCGTCTGGGCATGAAAGAAGGCGAGGTGATCCAACATTCGATGATCACCAAGCAGATCGAGAAAGCACAGAAGAAGGTCGAGGAGAACCACTTCGGAGTACGTAAACACCTCCTTGAATACGATGACGTGATGAACTCACAACGTGAGGCTATCTACCAGAAACGTCGTCACGCCTTGTTTGGAGAACGTCTGCAGATAGACATCAATAACATGATGTATGACCTCGGCGAGTCACTCGTTGAGCAAAATAAAGAACTCGACGACTACGAAGGCCTAAAGATGGATGTCTTGTCGAATATGGGTATCGACCTGCCATTCGATGAGGATAAGTTCAAACATGGCAAACTCGACGACCTCGCAGAGATGCTGTTCGAGAAAGCGGTCGAATCATATAACAAGAAGACTCAAGTGGTAGGCGAGAAGACCTTGCCTCTCATCAAAGATATATACGAGAAACAGCCTGGATACAAAAACATCCTCATCCCATTCACTGATGGTAAGAAGGGTATGAACGTGGTGGTGAACATTGAGAAGGCGGTGCAGAACGGCGCTCGAGAGATCTCGTTGTCGCTCGAGAAGAGCATCACACTCGGCATGATCGACGACGCCTGGAAGGAACACCTCCGTGAACTCGACGACCTCAAGCAGTCGGTGCAGAACGCCCAGTACGAACAGAAAGACCCGTTGCTGATCTATAAGCTCGAGTCGTTCAACCTCTTCAAGGAGATGATTTTGAAGATCAACCGCGAGGTTATCTCATTCCTGATGAAGTCCGATCTGCCGGTGCAAGATCAGGGTAACATCCGCGAACACAAGGCAAGAGCCATCGACAGAAGCAAGCTCAAGGAACAGCGCACCGACCTGTTGTCACAGGCACATAGCAATACCCAGGAAAACCAGGTGACGCAGCCTATCCACGTGGAGAAGAAAGTAGGAAGAAACGACCCGTGCCCATGCGGTTCAGGTAAAAAATATAAGAATTGCCACGGAAAACTGGAATAACTTAATGAAACGTTTTTTAGCGATAATTGCAATTATATCGCTGACGTTACCAGCGGCAGCGCAGGACACCATCGCCCCGAGCCGACCGAAGGTCGGCGTGGTGTTGAGCGGCGGCGGCGCTAAAGGCTTTGCGCACATTGGAGCTCTACGAGTCATTGAAGAAGCCGGCATCCCTATCGACTACATAGCTGGAACGAGCATGGGTTCAATCATAGGCGGTCTGTACGCTGTAGGCTACGACCCTGATATGATGCAGAAACTGTGCACAGAACAAAACTGGGACCTCATCATCAAAGACCAGATTCCACGTAAGTTCATACCTCTCGAGAAACGTATCAACGAACGGCATTACCTGCTGACGATGCCATATATAGACGGCAAACTGAAAATCAAGAGGTCGATGATCGATGGTATGTATGTAAACATGCTTTTAACCCGACTGATGATGCCGGCCTACAAAGAACGTGACTTCAGTAAGTTGCCGGTGCCTTTCCTGTGCATCGCAACAGATATCATAAGCGCCGACCCTATCGAATTCACTAAAGGCTCATTGGCACAGTCGATACGTTCTTCAATGTCAATACCTTTCCTCTTCGAACCTGTTGACTATGATGGATATCTGCTCTGCGACGGTGGCCTGACCAACAACTTCCCTGTGAGGAACGTTAAAGACAAAGGTGTCGACATCATCATCGGCGTCGACCTTGAGATTGTGAAATCAGACCGAGAGGTTCTTGACAACTCTTTAAAAGTGCTTGAACGTTTGATATCTGTCGTGTCGCAAGATGAGAGTAACAAAGCCCGCGAAGAATGTAAGATCTTGATCAGACCTGACATCGGAAAAGCTAATATGATGTCGTTCAACGACTTTAGCCCGATTATCAAATGTGGTGAGGAAGGCGCTCGCGCTAAGTTCCCGGAACTTAAACGTCTCGCCGACTCTTTACAGGCGCTCGGACCATTCGAGGTGGAACGCCATCATACCCAACCTGTCGATCGTGTGATGATAGCAGGCGTGGAAGTAGAAGGTCTCGACGATTACAATGCCGACCTGCTCAAATCGGAATTCGGCGATGAGTTTCCACAGGAATTCTTAATAGAGGATATCGAGACGATATTAGTCAAGATTTATTCCCAAGGATACCATTCCAATGTGTGGTATGAATTGATAGATTCTCCAGAAGGCAATATCATCAAACTGCATTGCAAAAGCAAGACATCACTCAATTTCTCAATGGGACTGCATTACGACAACAACTACGGAATCGGGATGCTTCTTAATATGAATGCGAGAACTAAACATTTCACATATAATGTCGATCTGAATGTCGCTGATAACCCATATTTCAGAACCAGTATTACACATCGTTACACTAGGATGTTGAGTGGCACGGCAGAGCTTTTAGCCATGAATCTAAAGGCGGATATGTACAATAGGAATGGTAGCATTCAACATTCAATGCGGTTACAATATAATACTTTCGATCTGCATTTCCAGATAACTCCATCGGTAACACAAGCAATAAAGTTAGGTTTTAAGCTTAACTATTCTTTGACTAAAGACATGCAATTTGATGCATTGAGCGATTCCCCAAACGTGGATGCTGGCAAACATGAGTTTAGTCCTAAGGCATATATCCATTATTTCTTTAATAATGAGGATCAGACTGATTTTCCGCGTAAGGGATGGAATATCAATATGATAGGTAAATGCATCATGTACGATGGCGTGTTTAGAGATGCTGAAAACAGACCGATGTTCAGCTTGCAAGCTAATGTCGTAAAGTCATTCCCTATCGGACAACGTCATGCATTTAGAATAGGAGTGGCCGGCGCTTCTCGTCTTGGAGATCATGTGTTGGCATTTGATGATGATTTATTCTATATCGGCGGTCAGTCGAAGATGTATTACATGGATAACATCATGAGCTTCACCGGCTTGCCGTTCTTGTCGGCATTTACTGAGTATGTGGCATATGCAAAAACGGCATGGCAGTGGAACTTCTACAAAAATTTCTATGCGACAGCAAGCTGTGATGCCGGTTATATGAAAAACTATTTGCCAATAATGGAAAAGGGAATGGATCTGAAAAATATTGATCCTAATAATATAACACCAGATGACATCATTAAGATATTTAGTTTTATTAGAGATTTTGCTATAGCGACTTCAAACAGACTTGATACATGGTTCATCCCGAGCAATTTTGTCATGGGTGCCGGACTGACTCTAGGCTATAAGACATTGTTTGGCCCCGTTGAAATTGAATTGTCGAGATCGAATATGGTTGACAGCTGGGCTTTTTTTGTTAATGTTGGATATTGGTTCTAATTAATTGATTATGAAAAGATTGAGTTTAACTATTAAAATCGTTGTGCTGATGATGTTCATTGGCCTGTTGTCTTTTAATAACCTTATGGCTCAATCTGTGAAAGATAAAGCCGCAAAACGTCCGAAAGTGGGCGTGGTGCTCTGTGGTGGTGGTGCTAAAGGTTTCGCGGAGATACCAATCCTCAAGGCCATCGATAAGGCAGGTGTTCCTGTCGACTACATCGCTGGCACCAGCATAGGCTCGATAATCGGCTCGCTATATGCAGTCGGCTATGACCCCGATGTCATCGAGAAGATGGTGCGCGAGCAGGACTGGAATCAAATCATTTACGACAAGATTCCTACTGTTTATCTGCCTGTAGAGAAGAAAATTGAGACGCGGCAATATTTGGCTTCTTTCCCTATCACCAATGGAAAAATCAAGGTGAAATCCTCAATGGTGGACGGCGTTTATGTCAACATGCTGCTCTCTAAGCTGATGCTTCCAGCTGATAAGATTCATGATTACAGAAAGCTCCCGGTGCCGTTTTTCTGCATCGCCACCGATGTGGAAAACGCCTGCCAATATGAGATGGATAAAGGCAACCTGTCACGCTCTGTCAGGGCTAGTATGTCGATACCATTCCTGTTCCGCCCAGTGTCACTCGACGGCAAACTGCTTATCGACGGTGGTATGGTTAACAATTTCCCGGTGAGAAACATGAAGGAACATGGTGCCGACATCATCATCGGCATCGACCTTGAAGATGCTTCAATACCTGCATCGCAAATCGACAACTCATTGGAGCTGCTGATGAGCTTGATGAACCTGTCGTCACTCGAAGAGAGTATGTATGCTCGCAGTCACTGCAATATCTACATCAAGCCCGACCTCCATGGCAGAAACATGCTGTCGTTCAATGACTTTGATTCCATTATACAATTTGGTAGAGATGCTGCTGATAAATACTATCCGCAGTTTAAACGTCTAGCCGATTCTCTACAGAGTATCAAGCCATATAAAGTGAAACGACCGCATGTGCAGCCTGTTGACTCAATTTTAATCGACAAAATAGAGGTGGAAGGCGTGTCGGATAACCACAAAGATGCTGTGGCAAAAGAGTTTGGCAAGGAATTCCCGAAGAAAATGTCGATCAAGGATATAGAAGATGTTATAATAAAGCTAAGAGCATCAGGATATTATGAGAACTTGTGGTATAAGATAGATGAAACCAAGAAAGGTAAAATCTTCAAGATTCACTGTCAAGAGATTGCAGATATGTCGGCGGCTGTGGCGATACACTATGATAACAACTATGGCATAGGTGCGCTTGTTAACTTCACGACGACGAGGGTCTTTAATATGATCAACCGTTCCACATTGAGCATCGACTTGAATATCGCTGAAAATCCTTATCTGAAAGTGAAATTCAACAAGCATCATCGTCAGGTGTTCAGATTTGGAGCCGATTTAAGCATCTACTCCTTGACATTGGGACAATACACCGATCGAAAAATCACGAACTCATATAGTATCCAAGATAATAAACTGGATTTATACGCCCAGCTGATTCCTAACCTCAAAAACCAGTTACGTATCGGTGCCGTCGCCGACCTCGTGCATATGCGTGATTTTATTGGCAATAACGGACTGGAAGGCAATTACAACCTGTATTCATATCTCTACCTCAATTATTATTACGAGAATCTCGATGCACCAAGTTTCGCCCGTCGCGGATGGAGAATCAATATGACAGGTAAGATGGTGTTTTTCAATGGTATAGCCGAAGATGTCACGATGTCAGGATTGAGTAATGAAGGCGTCCAAAGCTCATTTATCACCCATATCGATCTGTTGAAATCAATACCTATTGGAAAGAAGAGTGCCTTGAAATTTGAACTTGAAGGCGGTATGAAGATAGGAACGGCAGAGACACCATTGTTTTATCAGTTCTTCGTCGGCGGTCAGTCGCAGATGAAATATTTTGATAATATATTGGCATTCACAGGCTTGGACTTTACCGATAGAGTCGTCGACCATATTGCAATCAATAAAATTGCATGGCAGTGGAATTTCTATAAATCATTGTACAGCACAGTTCATATCGACTATGGTTATATGAGTGACACCTATGACTCATGGTTTAACTCAAATAATTTTATCATCGGCTATGGCCTGTCACTTGGTGTCGACACTATGATAGGTCCTTTCGAAATAAGTGTGATGGGTTCAAATATCAACACTGGTGTTATGGGATTCATCAATGTCGGATACTGGTTTTAGAAATTGAATATCAACAAATTAAAAAAGAAATATATGAAATACAAAAGAGTGTTACTTAAGCTTAGCGGCGAAGCTTTGATGGGAAATCAGCAGTATGGCATTGACCCTGAGAGACTTAATGATTATGCGGAAGAAATCGCGGCAGCAGTGAAAGCCGGAGCTCAGATCGCCATCGTCATCGGCGGCGGCAACATCTTCCGTGGATTGCAGGGCGCCTCAAAAGGCATGGACCGCATCCAAGGTGACTATATGGGAATGCTGGCAACTGTTATCAATAGCATGGCAATACAGTCGACATTACAGGCAAAAGGCGTGAAAGCCGCTTTGTTGTCAGGACTTTACATCGACCGCATCGCCGACTCGATGAGCTCAGCCAAAGCTAACAAGCTTCTTGAAGAAGGCTACGTCGTCGTCATCGGTGGCGGCACAGGCAATCCGTTCTTCACAACAGATACAGGCTCAGCTTTGCGCGCTGTCGAGATCAAGGCTGACATCATTCTTAAAGGCACCCGCGTCGACGGCATCTATACCGCCGACCCGGAGAAAGATCCGACAGCAAAGAAATATGATTCAATAACTTACGACGAGGCTTACAACAAGAATCTCAAAGTGATGGACCTCACCGCGTTCACCATGTGTAAGGAAAACAACATGCCGATGCTGGTGTTCGATATGAATACTAAAGGCAACCTGACAAAGGTCTTAAACGGCGAAAAAATTGGAACTATAGTAACGAAATAAAAATAAAAAATTATGACAGAAGAATCTCAATTTATTTTGGATGAAACCACTGAATCGATGGAAGGTGCTCTCAAGCATCTCGAATCGGAATTTCAGAAAATCAGAGCAGGCAAAGCAAGCCCGATGATGCTTCAGGGTGTGAAAGTCGAATACTACGGAACATTAGTCCCGATTGAGCAGACCGCCAATATCGGTACTCCTGATCCTCGTCAGATTATCGTGATGCCGTTCGATAAGAGTGCCATCAGTGCTATCGACAAGGCTATCCAGGCAGCTAACCTCGGCTTCAACCCTAAGAACGAAGGCGAATTCCTGAGAATCTTGGTTCCGCCATTGACAGAGGAACGTCGTAAAGACCTCGCCAAACGCGCAAAGACAGCCGCCGAAGAAGCGAAAGTGGGTATCAGAAATATCCGCCGTAACTCTAACGACGATGCCAAGAAACTCGAAAAAGAAGGCGTCTCTGAAGACGAAGTGAAACAGCTCCAGGAAGAAATCCAGAAGCTGACAGATAAATTCGTGAAGAAAATCGATGATCTTTACGAACTCAAGCAGAAAGACATCCTGACAGTCTAGTCAAGAATATTCTCTAATGCCAAACCAAACAGCTTGTCGAGGGTGATGCCCATGCAGGCTGCTTGTTTTGGCATTATTGATGCCTCCGACATGCCTGGCACGATGTTTACCTCAATGAAAACGAGCTGTTTAGGCGTCATGATATAATCGAAACGCGCGAAGCCTTTGCACTCAAAAGCGTCGTAAAGCATCGCCGATGTTGCCTTGACTTCAATCTCTGAAACCTCATCTAACTCCGCCGGCGTGATCTCGTCGGATTTTCCAGCGGTATATTTTGCCTCATAGTCGAAGAAGTCATTTTTGCTGACCACCTCGGTGATTGGGAACACCATCTTCTTGTCTTTGACTTCCATCACGGTGCAAGCCAGCTCGCGGCCTTTCACAAATTTCTCACACATCACCTGGTCGCCGGCACTGAAAGCGTAAGCAATAGCCTTCTCGAAATCTTCCTCGCTCTTTACCTTGCTAACTCCCACTGACGAGCCGTTGCGTGTAGGCTTGACAAACAAAGGCAGTCCTAATGTTTTGATGATTTTTTTCGCATCGTAGCTCTCACCTTTATTAATTAGTATTGAAGGTGATACATTGGCACCTGCAGATGCTGCAATAATCTTTGTGAAACCTTTGTGGAATGTCAATGCCGAAGTGGTGAAATTAGATGAAGTGTAAGGCAATCCGAGCATCTCGAAGTATCCAAGCAACTGGCCGTCCTCACCCGGCACACCATGGATGGCATTGAAGACAGCGTCAAAAACCACCTTCTTACCGTTGACTTTTATCGAGAAATCGTTCTTGTCGACATCGGTCTTGGTGCCGTCATCTTCAAGATGATACCATCTATCTTTTTGAATAACAATGACGTACGCCTCATATTTCTTGGGGTCAAGATGCTTCTTTACAACTTTTGCACTACTTATTGAAATTTCATACTCTCCGGAGTATCCGCCACAGACTATTGCTATTTTTTTCATGTCAAATAAACTTAAATTCAATTATTTTCGTTATCTTTGCGAGTTCAAAATTACAAAAAAAGGCGTTATCATAAACGAAAAAATAAAAAAATGAAGTTGTTTCGTTTTTTAAAAGATAAATGGTTTTATATCAGCTTGATAATCATGCTGTTGATAATTATCGGGGTGCTGGAATACACCTTCAGTTCCCTCGATAAATTCACACGCCATGGTGAAGAGTTCGAGGTGCCGAATATGGTAGGGATGAGCTATGACGAAGCTGTCGAGAAATATCAAGATGAGTTTTCTTTTATTTTGCTTGACAGCATTTATGTTAAAGACTTCCCGGAAGGCGCTGTATATCAACAAAATCCGGCAAGTGGCGCAAAGGTTAAACAAGGCCGAAATATATACATCATTCGAACAACCGTTGCACCTGAAATCATCGAGATGCCAAATCTACGCAATCTGTCATTACGCCAGGCTTTAGTTCGATTGAATATGGCAGGTTTGAAAGTCGATAAGCTCGAATATGTCGATTATTTCGCCAGAAACGCTGTTGTTGAACAGAAAATCAAAAATAAAGTCATTGAGCCTAAAGAAGATGTCGTGAAAGGCAGCGCGATCACCCTCGTGGTGGGTCTCGGTAATGGCACACAGAATACCAATATCCCTGACCTGATTGGCACTCAGCTTCAAGATGTGAAAGGGGTCATCAATAACGCATCACTTAACATAGGCACAGAGATCTTTATCGATAATGATGTGGCCGAAAACCTTTATGTCATAAGAATGGAGCCTGAATACTCGGCAGAGACTATGGTTCCGCTCGGCTCCACAATCAATGTTTGGTATAAATCGATCAAAAATTTTGATTTCAACTGGTATAAATATGAGAAATTCCGTCGCGACTCGATGGCGGAGGTGTGGAGAGTCCGCAAATTCAATGCCGACACTATCAAATACCTGGTCGATAGCTTTAATTATATCTTGAAAAACAGGAAATTCTCCTACGATTCAATACAACGTCTCAGAGATTTGGAGATGATGTTTTTGGATTGGGAAGCAATAAGATCAGCAAAAATTGATACAGCTCTTGATGATCTGGAATTTCTGTTAGACGATGATTATGAAATAGATACAAGTTTCTTCTATGATGAATAAAAGTTTTGTTTTAACAATATTGCTGGCCGTGTTTTGTGTTATAAGCGGCAAATCTCAGGAATATCTGACCGGTTTCAACGGTGGTATCCCAGAAGAAGAATCTCAAACTGTGCGTGATGATGTGTTCGCAACGCTGCCTTTCTTCGATGATTTTTCGAAAAAAAGCATTTACCCTGACGCAACAAAATGGCTGAGCGGTAATGTGTATGTCAACTCAGGATTCCCATATATGCCTGTGAATCATAGAGCTGCCACGCTAGACGTCATCGACAGAACTGGAAAAGTTTACTCCAGAGGAAGCAGCAATCCATTCATCGGCGACACGCTGATGTCAGTGAAAATTCGTCTTGATAGCCTCGATAAATCCGATTCTGTGTATTTCAGTTTCTATTATCAACCAGGAGGCTTTGGCGACAGCCCTGAACGCGACGACTCTCTCGTCTTGAAATTCGGCTATAACGGTAATTGGAAGCAAATGTGGTCGACTGAAGGCTTCGAATTCGATTCTACTTTCCATAAAGTGATGATTCTTCTTGATGACGACTGTTTCTTCGTCGATGATTTTCAGATACTTTTCTTCAACTACGGAACACTGCCAACTACAATGTATCCTAATGATAGAAGCAATATGGACCAGTGGAATATCGACTTCGTTTATCTCGACAAGAATAGAAGTATCAACGATGAAGCATATCCAATGATCGGCCTTACAGGAACTGCACCGACATTGTTAAGTCGTTATCAGTCAATGCCATATAAGCATTATAAGAATAATCCGATAACTGAACAAGATAATATTTACGATATCTATATTACAAATCTGGATGTTAACATTCATGAAGTTCGTTATTCATGCGATATAGAAGATAACAATTCAAACTGGAGTTATTCATATTCAAAAGACACTATTATTGAATCATATTATCAAAATGGAGTGTTGACAAATAAAGTTAAGATGAGTGATTTCATCTATCCTTACAACTTTAATTACGACACCACTTCGTTCACGATACGCCAATATATCGAAGTCGTTGATGAGCATAGCGGAGAGGTCATGGGTGATTCAATCATAAGCACACAAGGGTTTTACAACTATTTTGCATACGATGACGGTACGCCTGAGAAAGGCTACGGACTTGTTCCTGACGACACATATATGGCAGCTCAGTTTAGTGTTTCACAACTCGACACGGTGAGTGGCGTGCAGCTGCTTTTTAACCGCACTTTCAATGATGCCAATTACAATTTCTTTGATATCGTGGTGTGGAGAGACAATAACGGCAAACCAGGTGAAGTCTTATATACTCTTGAAAATCAACGGCCAATATGGGACGATGAATTGATTTATAAGTTCTCGTACTATACCTTCAACGATGTTGTGAAAGTGAACAGCACATTCTATGTCGGAATACGCCAGAGATATTCTAAGTCAATAAATATCGGATTTGACTCGTCGAAAGACAATCGTCAGTATTGTTTTTATAATGCTGGTGATGGCTGGAAAAACACCTCATTCTCAGGCTCTCTCATGATCAGACCAGTCATGGGCTCAAAGCCGTATTTTGTAGGTGTTGAAGAGAATCAGTCTGTTAATGTCAAACTGTATCCTAATCCGGCCAAAAATATCATCCACATTGATGGAGTTGATGACGAAACCGCTAGTGAAATCGTCATTTTTGATTTGACAGGAAGAGTTGTTAATCAGTATCATTTTAATAATGATATTGACGTCTGCGACTTGCAAAATGGATTGTATATGTTGCGTGTCGTCAATAAAGACGGCTCGTCGTATACTGCAAAATTATTGATTTCCAAATAGTTGAATTATGTCAGAAGATTTTGTAGGCGTTATTGGCGACAACACAGAGGAAAGTACTGAGCTTTTCGAGCATTTCCGCATCGTGGCTGATAAAGGTCAGGCTCTAACGCGTGTCGATAAATTCCTACAAAACCGACTTGAGAATGTTTCGCGCAATCGTGTGCAGAACGCTGCGAAAGCAGGAAGCATTCTTGTTAACGACAAACCGGTAAAATCGAATTACAAAGTTAAGCCTTTTGATGTGGTGACAGTGGTGTTGGCTTATCCACCTCGCGAAATCGTCATAACCCCTGAAAATATTCCTCTTGACGTGATTTATGAAGACGATGACGTCATCGTGGTAAACAAGCAGGCTGGCTTGGTGGTTCATCCAGGTCATGGCAACTTCGACGGCACACTGCTCAATGCTTTAGCATATCATTTCAAGGAAAATGGCTCGAAAGTGGAGAATGGCTTTGGCTATCTTGTGCATCGCATTGACAAAGATACCACAGGATTGATGATCGTGGCCAAGAATGAGACAGCTCAGACAGTGCTGGCAGCTCAGTTTTTCGAGCATTCCATCACACGACGCTATCAAGCCCTTGTGTGGGGCGACTTCGCAGAAGACGAAGGAACTATCGAAGGTAATATCGGACGCTCAGTCCGTGATCGTGTTGCCATGGCGGTCTATCCAGATGGCAGTCAGGGTAAAGAAGCAGTGACACACTACAAAGTGTTGGAGCGTTTCAACTACGTCACCCTGGTGGAATGTCGCCTTGAGACAGGCCGCACACATCAGATACGTGTGCATATGCAATACATCGGTCATCCGTTGTTTAACGACGCCTTGTATGGCGGCGATAGAATCCTGAAAGGAACTACATTCTCGAAATATCGCCAGTTTATTGACAACTGCTTCAACGAGATACCGCGTCACTGTCTACATGCCAAAGTGCTTGGTTTCGTGCATCCGACAACAGGTAAAGAACTCTATTTTGACTCAGCACTACCTCAGGATATGCAAGCAGTGCTCGGGAAATGGAGAAATTATTTAAAGACAAGAACAGAAGAAAATTAAAATATCATGATAGTAATTACAGGTGCAGCAGGTTTTATCGCCAGCGTGGTGGCAGGATGCCTCAATGAACAAGGTAGAGAAGACCTTGTCCTCGTCGATGACTTCTCAAAGAAACAAAAAGAAAGAAACTATATCAACAAAAAATATCAGCTTCTTCTCGACAGAAAAGAGTTTCATAACTGGTTGAAAGCCAATCATGAAAAAGTCGACTTTATAGTTCACCTCGGCGCTCGCACCGACACTACAGAGTTCGACTGGAATGTGTTCGTGGAGCTGAATGTCGACTACACCGAGAAGTTGTGGACACTCTGCACCGAATATCAGATTCCGCTCGTATATGCTTCATCAGCAGCAACTTACGGTGGGGGAGAGCTGGGCTACAACGATAGTCACGACATAGTTGAGAAACTTGTACCGCTCAATCCTTACGGACGCTCGAAAAACGAAATCGACAAATGGATTCTCAAACAAGAGAAATGCCCTCCGTTCTGGGCCGGCCTGAAGTTTTTCAACGTCTATGGTCCTAACGAATACCATAAAGGTCGTATGGCTTCTGTTATACTGCATTCTTTCCATCAGATTCAGGAATGCGGCGAGGTAAAGCTGTTCCGCTCACATCGTCCAGATTTCAAAGACGGTCAGCAACTGAGAGATTTTATCTATGTTAAAGATATCGCTTCCGTTATCCTTTTCTTAATCGAAAAACGTCCAGAAAGCGGTTTGTATAACCTTGGCACAGGCCATGCACGCTCATTCTACGACTTGGCATCGAACACCTTCAAAGCTATGGGTAAAGACGTGAATATCAAGTTTATTGATACTCCGCTCGATATCCGCGACAAATATCAGTATTTTACTGAAGCTAATATGGATAAACTCCGTAAAGCCGGATACAACAAGCCGTTCACCAGCCTGGAAGACGGTGTTTTTGATTATGTCCAGAATTATTTGATTAAAGATAAGACGTTCTAAAGAGATTTCTGTTTCGCAGCTAATTGCTTGTCCAAATCTGTTAAGAACCTCTTCGCATCGCTAAGAGTCCTAATCATCATGGCATTCTTCTCAAGGCTGTCGAACTTTGTTTTCATGGCGTCTTTAGCACCTTGGATGGTGTATCCTTTGACTTTCACAAGCTGATATATCATCTGGAGATAGCGCATATCGCGTTCGGTAAACATCCTGTTACCTTTAGTGCTCTTGCGTGGACGCAACACGTCAAACTCGCTTTCCCAATAACGTATAGTCGATGTCGGGACGTTAAATATCTCCGCCACTTCGCCGATTCGATAATATAACTTCTTGATTTCCATGATATTAATCCATTGTCATTGACGGCTTTTCCGACAACTCAAGAATCTTGTCATATTCTTCAGGAGTGAGGTCGTTGAAGAAGAAATTGACAGGATTTAATGCCTTGTTACTTTTGATTACTTCATAATGGAGATGCGGCGCTGTTGATTTGCCGCTGTTTCCAACTTCTGCGATGAGTTCGCCGCGTTTTACCTTTTGGCCTACTGTTACAAGCGTCTTACTTAGGTGTGCATAACGAGTCTTGTAGCCATAGCCATGGTCAATGACGATATTATTGCCATAACCACTGTTTCCTTTCACAACTTTTTCGACTATGCCGTCGCCTGTGCAGTAAATATGAGTGCCGACAGGTGCGCTGAAGTCTATGCCGTTGTGCATCTTTTGAATCTTATAAAACGGGTCTGTTCTATATCCAAAATGTGATGAAATCCTATAGATATCAACGTCTTTCACAGGCATGATGGCCGGAATGCAACTGAGCATCTGTGCTTTGTTTTTCGCCATGTCATAGACGTCATCAAATGACTTCGACTGCACATTCATCTGACTTTCGATCATGTCAATTTTCTTGGCAGTCTCCTTGATAATAGCTGAGTTCTCATAACCATTGAGCGCTTCGTAACGATTGCTGCCGCCATATCCAGCTTGTCTTATTGATGTCGGAATAGGCTCAGCTTCAAATATCATTCTATAAATATTGTCATCACGATCTTGCATCTCAACAAGATGATCGTCAATGTTTTCTATTTTGTCATTAAGGATATCGTATTGAAGCTTCATAAACTCGACTTCACGTGTCAGCATACGCTCTTTGGGCGAACCGACAATGTTTTGAATCAAAGTCACAACTCCGATACCTAGAAGACCTGCAGTGAAAATGAACAATAAAAATCTACCGAAAAGCTTTCTTTTTGAAGGCTTATATTCTTCATAATCAAGCGTTTGTGGATTATATATGTATTCTTTTCTTGCCATTGTTTTTTTAAATTTCCGTCTGAAACGAAAATATTTATGATTTTAACGTGCAAAAATAATAATTTTTTTTAACTTTGCAAACTTTTTTAAAGAAAAATTAAAATGATGAAAGCAAACGAAATTCGTAAGAGCTTTTTGGATTTCTTCCAATCGAAACAACATCTGGTGGTGCCATCAGCGCCAATCGTTGTGAAAAATGACCCTACTTTGATGTTTACTAATGCCGGTATGAACCAGTTCAAGGACGTTTTCTTGGGTAACAACCCTCGTAAAGCGCCACGTGTAACTGACATACAGAAATGCCTCAGAGTATCAGGAAAACATAATGATCTAGAGGAGGTCGGTCGCGACACATACCATCACACCATGTTCGAGATGATGGGCAACTGGTCATTTGGCGATTATTTCAAAAAGGAAGCAATAGCTTGGGGCTGGGAGTTTCTTACTGAAGTGATGAAGATAGATAAGGATAAACTATATGTAACAGTTTTCGGCGGGGATGAGAAAGACGGGATGGCTCCTGATAAAGAGGCTTATGAGTTTTGGAAAGAGCATGTCGACGAGTCGAGAATCATTTATGGTTCTAAGAAGGATAACTTCTGGGAAATGGGTGAGACTGGGCCGTGCGGACCTTGTTCAGAGATTCATGTCGACATCCGCGATGAGGAAGCTCGCAAGAAAATCAATGGCCGTGACCTTGTCAATAAAGACGATCCAGAAGTGATTGAAATATGGAACCTCGTGTTTATGCAGTACAACCGCCTCGCTAACGGTGCTCTCGTTGACCTTCCAGCTAAACACGTCGATACAGGTATGGGATTTGAACGTCTCGTACGCGTGATGCAAGGCAAAAAATCTAACTACGACACTGATGTGTTCACACCTCTCATCAATGAGATTTCGCAGCTTTCAGGAATAAAATATGGTGAAAACGAGAAGTGTGACATCGCTATGCGTGTAGTTGCCGACCACCTCCGCGCAGTCAGCTTCGCCATCACCGACGGCCAATTGCCTTCAAACAATGGCGCTGGCTATGTGATCAGACGCATTTTACGCCGCGCTGTGCGTTACGGCTACACATTCCTAAAGTTCACCGAACCGTTTGTGTATAAATTGTTGCCGGTTCTCGTTCGCGAGATGGGCGAGCAATATCCTGAAATCAAGGCACAAGAGATGCTTGTTTCAAAGGTTATTTACGAAGAAGAAGCATCGTTCCTGCGTACTTTGGCATTGGGTATCAAGCGTTTTGAGAATTATGTCGAGCAAAATAAAGGTGCAAAACTCATCGACGGCGCATTCGCTTTTGAATTGTTCGACACCTATGGCTTCCCTGTAGATTTGACAAATCTGATGGCAGAGGAAAAAGGCCTTGAAGTCGATATGAATGGCTTCAACGCTAACCTTGAAGAACAGAAAAACCGTTCACGTAAAGCTGCTGAAAAGATGTCGGGCGACTGGGTCGAGTTGATCCACGAAGATAAACCTACCACTTTCGTCGGCTATAACGAGATGGAATGCCAGGCTAAGATATTGAAATTTAGAGAAGTCGTGGCAAAAGGCAAGAAACATTTCGAAATAGTCCTCGACAAGACTCCGTTCTATGCAGAAATGGGCGGCCAGGTTGGCGATAGAGGTGTGTTAGTATCTGATTATGAGACACTTCACGTTGTCAATACTGTGAAAGAAAACGACCTGAGTATTCATATCACAGATATGCTTCCACAACAGTCGGAGGCAGTCTTTACTGCTAAAATCGATGTTGAACGTCGTTTGAAGATCGAAGCTAACCATACAGCTACTCACTTGATGCACGCTGCTCTCCGTCAGGTGCTCGGCACTCATGTGGAACAGAAGGGTTCTATGGTCGACGACGAACGTCTCCGTTTCGACTTCAGCCATTTCGCAAAAATGAGTGATGAAGAGATTCGTAAGGTTGAAACTATTGTCAATCAGAAGATTAGAGAAGATTTGCAGAACCAAACAGCTGTTGATGTCCCGATTGATGAGGCTCGTAAACTTGGCGCTATGGCATTGTTTGGCGAGAAATATGGCGATAAAGTGCGCGTCGTGACATTCGGCAAAGACTACTCATGCGAGCTGTGCGGCGGTACTCATATCGCATCAACAGGTCGCATCGGTGCTTTCAAAATTTTGACAGAAAGTGCTATTGCCGCAGGTGTGCGCCGTATCGAGGCAATCACCGGTGAAGCTGTCATCGATTATCTTGATAATCAGATAGATACACTTAATAAAATCAAAGGTCTTGTGAAGTCGTCAGGCGACGTGGTGAAAGCTGTTGAAAACCTTTCAATTCAGAACACCATGCTTCAGAAGAAGATCGAAGCCATGATGATGGCCCAGGCCGTTTCAGATGCAAAATCTGCTTACAACAATGCTACCAATTACGAAGGCCACAAACTCGTAATCGCTCGCATCGACACCGATATGAACCAGATGCGTAACATTGCTTCAGCTATCAAAGATATTGATAATGAGGCTGTTGCAGTGTTGGGTGGCGTCTTTGAAGATAAACCTGCTCTTTGTGTGATGCTTCCACAGAGTCTTGTCGACGCTAAAAAACTTGACGCAGGCGCTATGGTTCGTGAAGCCGCTAAAGAGATTCAAGGTGGCGGCGGTGGACAAAAGACACTTGCCACAGCAGGAGGCAAAAACGTCGCTGGCATTGATAAAGCTATCGAGATGCTAAAGAATAGTTTCAAATAAAACGTAGGGGCGAATGATCATTCGCCCCTTTTCTTTATAGCTTGTTTAGGAATTCCACTAGTTTTGCAACCGCTCTTCCACGGTGTGATATTTTGTTTTTTATTTCCATTGTCATCTCAGCAAACGTCTCTTCATATCCATCAGGCTTGAAGATTGGGTCATAACCGAAACCTCCAGCGCCATGTTCTTCTTCGGTAATTATTCCGTTGACAATACCTTCAAAGAAATATTGTTTGCCATTGAGATTCAATGCGATAACAGTCCTAAACCGCGCTTTTCTGTTTTTGATGCCTTTCATCGCGGCAAGCAACTTCACCACATTGTCGTGATATGAACAGCCTTCGCCGGCATATCTCGCTGAATAAACGCCAGGAGCACCGTTCAATGCCTCGACTTCCAATCCGGTGTCATCAGCAAAACAATTTAAATGATAGTTGTTGGTCACAAAATCAGCCTTGATTTTTGCATTACCCTGCAAGTCATCAGCGTCTTCTACTATGTCGGTCTCACATCCAATGTCACGCAACCCAACGACATCGTAATTCTTTAAAATATTCCGAATCTCCGCTATTTTATTTTTGTTATGCGAAGCAAATACTAATTTTTCTCTCATTTTTAAACTTTCAACTTTCAACTTTAAACTTTAAACTACTCTAAACTCTACACTCTCAACTCTAAACTATAACATCCCATTTCACCGGTTTTATACCATTATTAATAAGGTATTCATTTGTCTTTGAAAAATGTCTGCACCCAAAGAATCCGCGACTTGCCGAGAGTGGGGAAGGGTGCACAGTCTTCAAAATGAGGTGTTTGCTATGGTCGATGAGGCTTTCTTTTGCGATGGCATAGTTGCCCCAAAGCAGAAACACCAGATGTTCTTTTTTTTCTGATAAAGCCCGAATTGCAGCATCAGTGAATTGTTGCCATCCAATTTTGGCATGTGAGGCTGCAATATTTGCCCTTACAGTCAATGACGCGTTGAGCAAAAGCACACCTTCGTCTGCCCATTTCTCAAGATTGCCGTTGTGAGGAATCGGCATCCCGATGTCGGTGTGCAACTCTTTGAATATGTTCTGCAGACTCGGTGGTGGCTGTATCCCATTTGGTACTGAAAATGCTAATCCATGTGCTTGCCCAATGCCATGATATGGGTCTTGACCAAGTATCACAACCTTAACCTTGTCAAATGGTGTGCGGTTGAATGCATTGAAAATCAGCGGAGAAGGAGGATATACCACATATTGACGCTTCTCTTCAATTAAGAAACTCTTGATACCAGCAAAATATGACGACTCAAATTCTGGTTTTAAAACCTCATACCAGCCTTCCTCAATGACAGGTTTTTTTACTTCTACCATAAAAATTTTCGTTTGAGTGTACAAAATTAAAAAAAATAACGTTATTTTGCAAAACGAAATAATAATTTTATAAATATGAAGAAAGTAGCAGTGATATTGGTGATTGCATTCACTTTAGGTGTGGTTATGTCGTCTTGCAGCGTGTTCTCAGGCTCATCAAAGTCAAAGAATTGTGCTGCTTATGGTGAATACAAAAAATTCCAAAGAGAGAGTGTTTATTAATTTTTAAAACATTAAAAAAAAGGCTCCCATTTGGGAGCCTTTTTTTGTTTTTACCGTTTGTTTAGTACACCAAGAATTTACCTGTCTCTGTCTTTTCACCAGCCATCACATGGATGATGTAAGAACCTCTTGACAAATCTTTAGTGTCGACATTCAAAGTGTGAACACCGGCATTGAATAAGCCAAGGTTACCGTTTGTAATCATACGGCCTGAGAGATCGTAAATCACATAGCTTACTGCTGTATTGTCAGCGAGATTGATGTCAAATTGTGCGAAGTCTTTCACAGGGTTAGGATAGACGTTCAGATGTTCAGCTGTTGTTGTGCTGTTGTTATCATCGTCATCACCTGGTTCGTTATTTTCTTCGCCATTAGTGTATTTGATGATACCTGAACCGTATGTGGCAGCATAGATGTCACCTTCGTTATAAACACCTGGGTAGATGAGAATAACAGTAACACCGGCTTCGTCAATAAGAATTTCTTCTTTGTCAGGGTGATTTGCCACGATAGCTTGTTTGATATCCATAACAGGGCAAGAAATATTGCCTTTCTTAACCCAAGTATTGTTTTCATAGGCAAACACGCCGTATTCTGTTCCAACGAAGATAACGCCTGTAGACTTCTCAATGATACTTGAGTACACAGGAGATTTGCTGAGTGTACCTTGGATTGAGGTGAAGCCTGTGCTGGTTGATTTGTAGACGTAATCGTTGTTGCCGTAGTTACCGAGTGTCACAACGACATTTGATGCATCGGTTGGGTCGAATGAGATACTTGTGATAGCACGTCCTGCAAATGTTGTTGAATCAACATCCATTGTGACAATACCATTTACAACATCAGTAACATCAGCTTGTTCTGCGAAGAACACATCACTGAGGTGTGTGAAGGTGTAAAGTTTACCTGTAGAGGTACCAACCATAGCGATATCGCCATTGCCGCTAATTGCTACAGCATTCGGCATTCCATTGATGTTGCTGATCTTGAACCAGTCAGTTGTCTTATTGAAGACGAGAGCGTCTCTTGTCATATAAACAGCATCTTCAACTGCGACAACATAGTCTGTTGTGATTGGGTTGTGTAATCCTCTAATTGTATCACCGTGGATCCAAACATATTCAATCTGACCTTGTCCGTTGATAATCTTGTGCTCATCGTTCTTCAATGAATCAGGAAGCTCTGGCATGACATAGTCGATAGGATAGCCTGCATTCTGGCTATAGTAGAAGCAAGAATCACCGACGTGAAGAGTGTCTCTTACTGCCAAAATCAATGTGTCAAGGCTGATGACATTATCGAGAGTGTCAAGTAAATGTTCGTATACCCAGTGATCATAGATTGTTGAGTCAATGATGACAGGTGGAACATTTGTTGTGTCATATATATAAGTAACTGAATCAAGAACGTATGTTGAGTCAACAATCAAGTCGACAGGTTCTCTAATTATTACCTGAGAGTGCTGATCGTTGTATTCCTCATATAATACATAAGGTGTCTTGAATGCGTTATCATTTGTTATAACAGGGGTTTCGCCACCACCTTCAAAGTTGCCGTCATAGTCGACACCTGCAGTCTGTGTTCTATAAATAGGTGTTGAAAGAGCGCCTGTTCCAGATACGAACATAATATCAGGATCGATTGTTGAGATGACACATGGTCCACCAGCATAGCTATATGTGAAATAGCTCGATGCATAACCGTTATTTGTTATGTGTGGGAAGATGTTGTAACCTGTTGTTGCGTTGTTGAGAAGCTCATCGCCGGTCATTCCGATTGTTCCATGGTCGTAGCAACCGCCGAGGACATAGTCAGTACCACCGATACCAACAGTAAGCATACGAGTCACTGAAGTGTGAACGTCGTCTGAAATGTAGTAACGGTTGCAGCCAATGTATGTGTAGTTGCTTTGTGCATATGTTCCTTTGAAAACTCCACCGTTTGTTCCAACGAAGAAACTATTAGGATTTGATGGGTTAAAGAGCACATTCAGAATACCATTGTGAAGATAGATGCTACTTGTTGATTCAGACATGTTGTAAGAAACCTGTTTTGGTAAGTAGCTGTTTGTGCCCATACCAGTTTCATCTTCAAGCACCCAGAGGTTGGCGGCGCCCATGAGGAGCTTTCTTGGGTTGTTTGGATAAACTGTCATATATCCATTTAAGCTATATGGATCAGAACCATATCCAAAAATAGGATACAAATCTGTTCCTGCCATTGCTAATTTCCAATTTGCTCCATTGTCGTCGGTGAAATAAATGTCGCCAGTGCAATAGCCATTGTTGCTATCATATCTGTAATAAGCAATGTACATGAAGTTTTTGTCGTTTTCTGACATTCCGATGACTTTGGAATAATCATTACTTGGCAGGTTTGAAGTTCCGGTAATTTTCTGGAACTCTCCGCCGGCTAATGACAGGAAAACGTCGGCTGTGTCGGCTGCAAGAACATCACCATTATTATTGGCTTTGACGCTTCTGAAGATACCAGGAAGGACATCAATTACATTGCTGTCTTCGATTTTCTTAAGACCGTCGTATGATGCAACATAAACAACATTTCCAACAGTTGCCATTTCGTTGACAAATATAGTACTTTCGGTACCTGCGATGTGAATCAGTGTGTTGTTTTGTTGGTCAAACTCATAGATGCCATCACCTACTAAGTTTAAAAACTCGCCAGTACCAACATAAATTGTACCGTTCGAGGTTTTTGCCATGCAGCTGATAAGAAGATTAGAGTTTGTAACTCTGCCGAATGTGATGCCGCCATTGGTGGTCTTAAAGATGTCGCCACCCATTGTGCCAATCAAAACATTGCCATTGTTATCATAAACCATGGCTTTTGTCATGCCACCGTAGTTGTCCGGACCTGCATAACTCCAGCATGGGTCAGCATCTTTCGATGCATTTTGAGCAGCCTTCTGACCAGCTAATACTAATGCTGGATCAATCAAACCGGTCTCTTGATTTGCGCGAATGCTCTTCATAAATGAAGAAAATGTAGCTTTTGAACCGGTCCTCGGATTGTACTTTCCTTGGTCTCCGGCAGCGTTAGCCACGAAACTTGCTTGAGCTAACACCATGGTTATCAAAAGCATACTTAACGGTAAAAATCTTTTTTTCATATCACGTAATTTAGACATTAATATCAATTGAGTTTGCACTATTTTTAGGGTTCAAAAATACAACATTTTTTTGAACCACACAAAATATTTTAGGAAAAATTTTAATATTTTTTCTCCTAATATACTAAACTACACATTATCAACGAGAAAAGCGCGGAATTTAATATTTTATTGATGAAGAAGAGGGCATCCAGCCTACACTTCCGTCAGCTATTTTTATCTTATCCCAACTCTCCATAACGTCTAAAATCTCCACTTTTGTACCTTCATGCAACACAAAAAGATCAACTCCAGACTGTGATGGCGAGCTTTTTACTGTGATTGTCGGAGTCATTACGATGGCTTCGCATCTACTTTCCATGTGTTTTTTCTTCTGCGAAGCGAAAACAACACTGCAAATACACAATAGAAACAATAGGATATTCGTGAAGAACGTGGTTTTCTTCAAACCGACGGAACGAGTCGTGAGATATAGGAACAACGATAGTAACAGAAGTGCGAATATAATTATTGAAAATGTTGCCCAACCGTTTGACGACATTCGATTGCCGATGTTTCTCCACCATTTTTTCATGAAAAACTCCGGCATTGGCTCTATCTTATCAGTAATAAGAGCATTTGCAATGGTTAGATTTTGCTTGATTTCTTCATTGGTAGGGTCGAGTTTTAAAGCTTTCTCGTAATAGAGAATCGCCATCGGGTAATTCCGTAATTTAAAATAAGAATTTCCAATATTATATAACAGCGGAGCAGACACATATCCTTCGTCTAATATGCGTCCATATATCACTAGCGCGGTGTCGTATCTGCTTTCATTATAATAGAAATTTGCTTTTGCAAACTCCTGATTCTGAATGGTTTGAGCCTTCGAGCCAAACGAAGAAATCAGCAACAATATCAATAAAAATATTCTTTTCATATTAGTTCAAATTCTTTTCTGCTTTAGTAATAACTTCAAATCCTTTCTTATACAAATCATCCATTTTCTTATCAGGATCGCCTGGTGCAAATCTGGCGAATTCACAGTTGTTTAACAGGTCAATAAATTGATTTACAATATCTTCTGGGACATTTTTACCCGTCATCATTTCTCTTACAGAATCCATTGAAAGTTGTGATCGCGCAATATTCAATTTGTCGGAGATGTAGCCCCATAACGCTTGTGAGAACTCCTCATAGAAATGATTTTGGTCTTTAATTTTCAGATAGTTATATGCGTTTTGCAGTCTCTTTTTTGCAATTTTTGTCGCTTTTTTGTTCCTGACAAGTACCTGATTTTGGTTGAATTTGTGGATTTTCTTGTAGGAGATGAGTGCAATACAAAAGATTGCCACTAATGCGATGATAATTATTAAATATAATGGTGATGCAAAGAGTAGAGTGCCTTGCTTTTTGAGTTTGCCAATGGTCATTATGTGACGTATGTCGCTGCCAACTACTTTTATGGCTTCCTGTCCGCCGGCAAATATGATGCCGCTGCTGCCTTCACCGGCACTTCTCTCAACCTTAAGTTCATATTGTTCTGACTCCAAAGTGACATATTTATTCTTTGTCGGATCGAAATATGAGAACTTGGTCGGGTTTAAGTTGAAATCTCCGGAAACTCTTGGAATCACAACATATTCAGCTTTTTTTGTTCCGCTGATACCATATGAATTGCTCTTAGTATTGATGGTGATTTTGGGGTCGTAAACCTCGAAATCAGGTGGGAAGTTAGGTCTCGGAATGTCAAGTAGATCGATGTTGCCTTTACCTGAAACTGTGAAAGTAATAGTGAAAGCGTCGTTTGACTTCATCTCGGTCTTGTCGATTTTCGAGGTGAAGGTAAACTGTCCCACGGCGCCTTTGAAACTCTCTGGTTTATCTTTGACGGGCACAGGTTTTACTTCAATATCAATAGGTTGCGATACCAATTCTTTTTTGACGTTGGTGTAAGACGAGCCCATGATATCACCGAAGAAGCTTTCAAACGGGTCGTAACCGCGTTGTTGTTGCCGCTCAGTTCTGATTTGTGCAATGCAGCTTATGCTGAGTGGGTCGATTGTCAAAGTGCCTGATTTTTGTGGTATCAACACAATTTCTTGTGCCGTAGCAACATGATATTCCTGTCCGTTTTTGACAACCGAAGATTGTTGCAGAACGCCATTGTTGTCGGTTATATCTTTAGTCCAAAAACCGGAGTAGGAGGGGGCTTTTGAAATAGAGAGGTTTGATATCGGGATTGTGTAGTAAATCTTATATGTCAGAGTGATTTGTTCACCTATATATGCCGTTTTTTTGCTTGGTACGGCTTCGAGGAAGACGTCTTTAACACTGCCGGTTGTGGTTTTCTGACCTCCATTTTTGTCTGAAACAACGCTGTTGTCCTTCGCGACTTCAATGTCAAAAGAATTACTTTTGACTTTTTTCTTGTTTACGGTAATGGTGGCTGCCGGTATAGTGAACTTTCCTTCTTTGATTGCTCTCAAATAGAAAGAATATGTCGTGGTGTTGGTTTTTGTTACAGAGCCGTTGATGATCTGTACACTTGAACTTGACGATGAAAATGGTCCTCCAATGATCTCAAAATTGATAAAATTTGGAGCTTCAAAGTTCTTTCCGTCGCCACTCAACTCGTACGAAACCTGAAACTGTTCGCCCACGACCACCTGTTTTTTACAGATGACCTTAAAACTCACATCATCCTGCGCCTTTAACAAGAACGCTGTCATCAAAAACACTAATAAATAACCTATCTTCCTCATTTATCTTTAAACTTTACACTTTAAACTTTAAACTTTCAACTAAAATCACCAGTCTTTCTGAATTTTTCTCTTTTGCATCTTTGCAGCCTTCGCCTCATTCATCTTGTCCATAGTCTCTTTCTCTTGATTTTCAAGGGCTTGAAGCATTCTTTCAGCATCTTCTTTTGACATCTGTTGTTCCTGTTGTTGC
>JAFYNO010000060.1 GCA_017549705.1 Bacteroidales bacterium
GCATCAACGGTTTAGGCCTTGAGAAATACGCCAACACCATCACGAGCTACATCTCCCCGACCATCATCGAGGAGCGCCAGCTCAACGTGGCACAGATGGACGTATTCTCACGCCTCATGATGGACCGCATCATCTTCCTTGGCGACCAGATCGACGACTATGTCGCTAACATCATCCAGGCTCAGCTGCTCTTCCTCGAGTCAGCCGACCCGAAACGCGACATCCAGATCTATCTGAACTCACCTGGCGGCTCGGTGTACGCTGGTCTCGGCATCTACGACACCATGCAGTTTATCCAGCCTGACGTGGCGACCATCTGCACAGGTATGGCAGCCTCGATGGCGGCAGTGCTTCTCTGCGCCGGCGCCGACGGCAAACGCTCAGCACTCAAACATTCACGTATCATGATTCACCAACCGATGGGCGGAATGCAAGGACAGGCTTCTGACATTGAGATCACAGCACGTGAGATTCAAAAAGTGAAGAAAGAACTGTACGAAATCATCGCCCAGCACACCAAACAGCCTTACGACAAGGTGTGGGCTGACTCCGACCGCGACTACTGGATGACAGCAGAAGAAGCCAAAGCCTACGGCATGGTTGACGAAGTTTTGATTAAGAATAAATAATGTCTAAAAAACAAGAAAACTCCTGTTCATTCTGCGGACGCCCTGAAAGCCAGGTCAACCTGTTGATTTCAGGCGTTAGCGGTTTCATCTGCGACGAATGTGTCAGCCGTGCCCACCAGCTTCTCAACGAGGAGATAGCGCACCGCAGCAAATCGCAAGTCCCCGACTTCAAGCTTCTTAAGCCATTGGAAATCAAGAATTTCCTCGACCAGTACGTCATTGGACAGGATGCGGCGAAACGCGTTTTGTCGGTCGCAGTGTACAACCACTACAAACGTCTCAACCAGAAAGAAACCGCCGACGAGGTGGAGATCGAGAAGTCGAACATCGTGCTCGTTGGTGAGACAGGAACAGGTAAAACCTTGTTAGCCAAGACGATAGCGCGCATGCTTCATGTGCCGTTCGCCATCGCCGACGCCACCGTACTCACTGAAGCCGGCTACGTTGGTGAGGACGTCGAAAACATCCTCGTGAAGCTTCTCCAGGCTGCCGACTACGACGTGGCAGCAGCCGAAAAAGGCATCGTCTTCATCGACGAAATCGACAAAATCGCCCGTAAAGGCGACAACCCAAGCATCACTCGCGACGTTTCAGGTGAAGGTGTGCAGCAAGCTATGCTGAAACTTCTTGAAGGAACAGTCGTCAACGTGCCACCACAAGGCGGACGCAAACACCCGGAGCAGAAGATGATTCAGGTCAACACCAAAGACATCCTCTTCATCGCAGGAGGCGCCTTCGACGGCATCGACAAAATCATCGCCAACCGTGTAGGAACCAACGCCATCGGCTACGGCTCCGACCTCAAGAAACAAATCGACCGCGACAATATGCTTCAATATATCGCGCCGTCAGATCTGAAGAAATTCGGTCTCATTCCGGAAATCATCGGTCGTTTCCCGATTTTAACATACCTCAACCCACTCGACAGAGAGACTCTCAAACGTATCCTCACCGAACCTAAAAACGCCATCACCAAACAGTTTACCAAGCTATTCGGAATGGACGACATCGAACTCGTTATCAAAGAAGATGTCCTCGACTTCATCGTCGACAAAAGCATCGAGTTCAAACTCGGCGCCCGAGGTCTCCGTTCAATCTTGGAGGCAATATTGAACGACGCGATGTTCGACATGCCATCATCAGGCGAGAACAAACTCGTGGTTAACCTCAACTACGCAAAAGAGAAGTTTGAGAAATCGAAAATTAACGAACTTACAATATAAACGTCATTTCGAGCGCAACGAAGTGAAGTCGAGAAATCTCGAGATTTCTCCATTTCGCTCCATTTCATTACGCTTCAATCGAAATGACACGGTAACAGTTTTTAAAAGCATACAAAACAGCAGGCCTTGTGGTAAGCGATAGCTTATCCAATTACTTTCCTCTTCCCTGAATAACAATCAGTGCTGTGTAAATCAAAATCTTAATATCCACGGCGAGGTTCATGTTTTCGATGTAAAGGATATCGTATTTCAAGCGCTCCACCATCTCATCGACAGTCGAGGCATATCCAAACTTCACCTCTCCCCAGCTGGTGATACCAGGCTTCACCTTCAACAACATTCTGTAGTGAGGCGCTTTCTGCACTATCTTGTCGATATAATACTGTCGCTCTGGACGATATCCGACTATCGACATCTTACCGCCAAGCACCGTGAAGAACTGCGGAATCTCGTCGAGACGCACTTTCCTCATGAACTTACCCCACTTCGTGATACGCGGGTCATCGTCGGTGGAGAGCTGAGGACCTAATATCTCGGCGTTGATATACATACTCCTGAACTTCAACATTTTAAATGGCTCGCCATGCTGACCGATGCGCTCTTGTTTGTAGAATATTGGCCCCGGCGACGAGCGTTTAACCATGATGGCAGTAAACAGATAAACCGGTGATAATATTACAATTACAAGTATTGAAGCCACAATATCGAACATTCGTTTGATTACCCTCTGCCACACAGGCATCGGCTCTGGTGTAACCTGAATGAGCGAAGCATGCCAGATACCCTCCTGCTTGACAGCGCCAAACACAAACTCATGCATCAAAGGAATGATCTTCACCGTCACATTAGTACTCTCAAGCATCACAAGAAGACGATCGATGGTCTCAGTCTCAGAACGCTCAATAGCAATGATGGCCTCCTCAATATCATAGTCTTTTATGACCTGAATCATATCTTTGTAGCTGCCGAGCCTCGGGATGTATTTCTCAACTTTATACACATCTTTGTCGAAGACATTCACGAAACCGACGATATTACTACCCGAAGAGAACTTCTGTCCGGTAATCTCCTTGTATATCGCGCAAGCGTTGCCGTTACTGCCGATTATCAAGGTGTTAAAGCCAATTTCTCCGTTGTGAATCTTCTTCGCAGTGATGGTTGTAATGATAAGCCGTCCGCTATATGTCAACGTGAATTGCAGCAGATACAATATCGCGAACAAAGTGTAATAATATCTGTAATTGGTGATATTATCGTCAAGGATCAAGGCGAAGAAAAGCACTATCGCGCCGATGAGCGTCACCATGATTGTCTGGCCGAGCTCTCTGACACGCGATTTGAAATACACTTTCTGATAGAAACCTGACAGCATGTAAAGCACCAGCCATGCCAATGGAATCACAATGATGCCAATCCAGAAGTTCTTATCATCAAGCACCACGCTGAAATCAGCGCTGAAATCGGCATAAGCGTTATCCGGCTCGAGAGTCTTCCTGAAGCAGAAGAATATCGACCAGGTCACAACCGATGCGATCCAGTCCCATAAGACGTATCTGAATGTCTGTCTCCGCTTGTTAATTTTCCTAATCAACGGTATATCAGTTTAATATTATCGAAATAAAAGTCTGCCGATTCTCCCTCGTCTATATAGCCTTTCAGATAAAACTTCACGTAGGCGGCATCGTAATAATCTGTGATAGTTGGGCTATAGTTGAGATATATCTTCTTCCATGTTGTGGTCGGTCTGAGGAAATAAAGCGACTTTGTAACAAGACCGTCTTGAGGCATCCATAAATACAATCCTATCTCGATCTCAGCGTCACATTTGTAATCCATCTCCATCAAAACGTAGTTGCCGACATTTGGAATATCATACAATTCAGGGCTTGCCAATCCGAAACGGCGAATCGTATCGCCAAGGTGCACATGTCCTGAACGATAATGATTTAGGGTGTCGAACGGATCCATCCATGCATTAGGATTTGTCCTGTGACTTATCTGTTCCAACGGAGCGTCGTAAGTGGTATCGATGCGATAAAGCTTAATGTTATTGATTTCTTCAAAATCTTCCTTAAGCTTAAATGTCACGCTGGTGCTGTCAACGCTGTAATAACTCGTTGATGGCGCCACTGTCTGAATCTCGCCAGGATTCAAAGAAATGCCGAACTTATAAGGTCTGTAGAATGGATACTGAATTCTTGTTGAGGATCTGCCATTTTGTTTAACGCCAGGATAAAGATGGATTGTCTTCTCTCCTTTTTCGAGAATAGGCACCATGGCATAGTGACCGTCGGTATGCGATTTCAATTCATAACATCCGAGATAGTTTCCATTGACATACACCCATGCGTCGGTGATAGCTTCTGTAGCGGCACCCTCAACATCATAATTCGTCGTTAATGTCCAAGGTTCTATCTTAAGATATGCTGGTATCTCCTGACTTCCATTGAATTTCTTACAGGAGAACAGCAACAAAACTATTCCAAATAAAAAGATGTAACGAAGACTCTTCATAGGCAGTCTTTTTCTTATTTAACGTAGTTAAAACTTAAATATTGTATTATTTCAAATGTTTTTTCAGTTGATTTTTATGTTTGTCGATTTCGTCGAGAATCATATATGCGACCTTCAGCACTTCAACGCCATCCTCAATAGTTACAGGCGGTTCGGTGTTTGTCACTATGGCATCATGGAAACGCTCGAGCTCTGTCATGATAGCGTTGATCTGGTTGGTTTCGAGCTCCTCGACTGATATTTTCTTCTCGGTGCCGTCTGGAAGTGCAATGGTCATATCGAACGGCCCCACATTACCATTGACGTCTTCAACTCTTACAATATCACTCTTCTTTTCCATGAAATCCATGGTGATGTATGCTCCGTTTTGGAAGATACGGAACTTACGCATATTTTTCATCGAGATACGACTCGTGGTGAGGTTTGCTACTGCTCCATTCTCAAACTCTATCCTTGCCGTGATGATGTCAGGCGTCGGGCTAACGATTGACACTCCACTGGCATTGATAGATTTTATTGGTGATTTCACTATAGTGAGCAAGATATCGATGTCATGCACAGTGAGGTCGAGCACCACTGGCACATCGCAGCCACGCGGATTGTACAAAGCCAGACGATGCACCTCGATAAACACCGGGTCGTCGATATGCGGCTGAGCAGCAATGAAAGCAGGGTTGAAACGCTCCACATGACCGACCTGCACCTTCACGTTGGCTTTCTTCGCCATGGCGATAAGCTTGTTAGCCTCGTCGACGGTCGCCACAATAGGCTTCTCAATAAACACATTCTTGCCCTTTGCGATGGCCTTCGAAGCACACTCAAAATGCGCTATCGTAGGTGTCACGATGTCTACAACATCAACAGCATCAATGAGTTCGTCGATGTTTTTGTAGTTTTTTACCTTGGCATCTTCTGCCACTCTCTTTGCTGTATTCTCATCCTGATCGTAGAATCCGACCAGCTCATATTTGTCAATCTGTTTTATACAGTTGATGTGGATTTTTCCAAGATGACCTGCACCTAAAACGCCTATTTTTAACATAACAAAAATTTTTGCAAAAATAGTAAATTTTTGTATTTTTGTAACATAAATTTTCATCATGCAGGAAGACAGTTACCGTCATAAAGGGATGCGCCAAAACTTGGTGCAAGTGCTTAAGGATAAAGGTATTACGGACGAAAAAGTGCTCGACGCCATTGGCACTGTGCCGCGTCATGTCTTCCTCGAGTCGACATTTGTGGAGTTCGCCTACCAAGACAAGGCGTTTCCGATAGGTTCTGGGCAGACCATCTCGCAGCCGTTCACAGTGGCGATGCAGAGCCAACTTCTCAACATTTCAAAAGGTATGAAAGTGCTTGAAATCGGCACCGGATCAGGTTATCAGGCTTGCGTCCTCGCGCAGATGGGCGCCAAGGTGTTCACCATCGAACGCCAGCGCAACCTTTACATGAAGACGAAGCCTTTTCTTGCTGAGTTTCAGTACAACATCAAGGCTTTCCTTGGCGATGGCAACAAAGGCCTGCCGACCTTCGCTCCTTTCGACAGAGTTTTAATCACGGCAGCAGCTCCAGAAATACCAGAAGCTCTTGTAAATCAATTGAAAGTCGGTGGCATCATGGTGATACCGCTCAACGATGAGATGGACGCCTGCAAGCAGAGGATGTTGCGGCTCACGAAACAAGAAGACGGCACCATGCTCCGCGAAGAGTTCGGTGACTGCCGTTTCGTTCCGATGTTGAAAGATATAGGGAAAGACTAGACAATCAGCCTTTATTTCACCTTGAATTTCAAATACTTAATCGTTAATCCCTGTTTCAGCCACATCGACTCGTAATAGGTTCGAATCGTCTTGACTTCGAGCTCGTCGTCGTTGGCATACAGGTCGGTGTAATTGTAAATTATAGGATAACCGGCCTCTTTTACGACCTCCAAGGTAAAATCGTAAAGCAAGTCGCTGTCAGTCTTAAGGTTTATATAACTATTCTCTTTCAAGAAAGTCTTATATCTCTCGAGATAAATCGGTGCTGTCAAGCGTTTGCGAGCCTTTAGAATCTGAGGGTCAGGGAAAGTGATCCAGATCTCGTCGACCTCATTCTCGCCAAAGAAATGTTCTATCAGCTCGATGCGGGTGCGCACAAAGGCCACGTTTTTCAAGCCTTCCGCTATGCCTTGCTTCAGTCCGACCCACATCCTTGCGCCTTTGATATCGACACCTATATAATTAATGTCGGGATGTGCCTTCGCCAGACCTATGGTATATTCGCCTTTGCCGCAGCCAAGCTCAAGCACTATAGGATTGTCGTTGCCAAAAAACTCATGCCAATGACCTTTCAGAGGAAATCCTTCCTCTTTGATACGCTCGAATGAATACTCAAAGAGATTCTCAAAAGTCTTACATTCGGCAAAACGCTCGAGTTTGTTCTTCTTTCCCACAGTTTTATTTCTTACGTAACAGCCAAGCGGCTTCGTTATTCTCTTTCTTTATGATTTCCAATTGTTTACGTGCCTGCTCCTCACCATTTATCATAACGTAAGCCACACGCACATTACCTTTTTCATTTCTAGGCAACACCATCGCATTACTGAAGCCTTGTTTTTGGAATCTCTCAGCACATTTCTGAGCTTCTCTCTCATTTTTATATGAAGCTCCAATGATGTAAAAATAGTCGTAGATAACAGGCTTAAACAATTTATTATCAATAGGTTGCAGATAGTTTATCTCTTTTTTAAAGATAGGCAACTCAACCATCAGCATTGGTAATGACTCGACGTGAAGGGTTTCAGTCTTAGCACTTAAATGCTTGGCAATAAACTCATTAGGTGAAGCATAGAAGAAAGGATTCCATGCTGCGAATCTTGAGTCGCTCTTGCCTGCACCCCAGCCGAGAAACACTAACGCCGTAGCTATCATCAATGAGTATGCAGCAGCGCGGAACCATTTGTAGTTATGATGATTCACGTAATGTGGCGTCTCAACTTCTTCCTCAAGAACAGTCATCTCGGTGTTTTTCGCTTTTTGTTCAGCTGAGATTTGTGCTGCGATATGATGATAAGTCTCTTTTCTGTAGACTGGTTGCGCCTTTATTGCTGTCAGACCGAAAGCGTCGCCAAACAGGTTCAGGTTGTCATCAAGTTGGATGGTGTAGTCTCTACTGGTCATGCGAGTCAGCACGCCCATGCCGTCCAATCGAAGAGCGCCGCTTGCCTCCAATACGGCCAGGTTACGCATCGCGAAATCATGCACGAGCACAGCAGCCTCTGTAGTCGTAATGCCTTCATGCTCAGCCATATAACCAATAAGCAGACCGTCGTCAGTCACCAGCTGACCGTTGAACGCCACTTCTTTTGAAGGCGGCACCAACCTGTTGCCGATATAATCCAACATCGCCGGCGTCTCCTTCGTGATAAACGCTCCAAACTCCGGAACAATCACGCACTCGTGGTCTAATAATAATCTCGTTATAGCTGGTATAATCATATTTTAAATATTGTCTCAATTTTAATAATATCTTCCGGAACATCAACCGAATAGCTTTCAAACTCTGTCACTCCCATTCTCACGGTGTAGCCGTTTTCGAGCCATCTCAGCTGCTCCAGCGACTCTGCCAATTCCAGTCCCGACTGCGGAAGTGCAGCGACTTCTTTCAAGACGTCACATTTATATGCATATATTCCGATGTGCTTATAAAATGTGCGTTCCACCTTATTTCTCAGATATGGAATAGCGAATCTGCTGAAATACAACGCTTTGCCATTTTTATCAAACACTACCTTCACTGCGTTAGGACTCTTCAGCTCATCTTCGTCGTGTATTGGCTTGCACAGCGATGCCAACGGCGTGTCCTTATCTGATATCAGCTCAGCTATCTGATTGATTTGCAGCGGGTTGATATAAGGCTCATCGCCTTGGATATTTATCACAGCGTCAAAGCCTTTGCCAATCTTATCGACCACCTCGCAGCATCGGTCTGTACCGCTTTTGTGGTTTGTCGATGTCATCACCGCCTTGCCGCCGAAACCGATCACAGCGTTATAAATACGCTCATCGTCAGTAGCTACTACCACTTCCGCCAGTTTGTCAGCTTTCTTTGCCTGCTCATACACTCTCTGAATCATCATCTTGCCGTTGATAAGTGCAAGAGGTTTGCCTTCGAAACGTGTCGAGCCGTATCTTGCCGGTATAATACCTAATATCTTCATAATCAGAACAATCCGTTTAATGAAGCGTTGATATCGTCAATCACGACACTGAGATCTTCCGGTTTTTCCAGATCGATATTGTCGCTTTCAATGATCAACAGCTTACCTTTATTATAATTGGCGATCCAGTTCTCATAGCGTTTGTTCAGCGCTTTGAGGTAGTCGAGACGAATTGACTGTTCATAGTCGCGGTTACGTTTCTGAATCTGGCGCACCAATGTCGGGACGCTTGCGCGTAGATAAATCAGCAAGTCGGGAGCTTGGAGGAAAGAGCTCATCAGCTCGAAAAGTGCCTGATAATTCTCGTAGTCGCGCGTCTCCATCAGCCCCATATCATAAAGATTAGCTGCGAATATGTATGCATCCTCGTAAATGGTACGGTCCTGGATGATGTTCTCACCGCTCTTGCGAATCTCCATAACCTGACGGAAACGGCTGTTGAGGAAATAAATCTGCAGATTGAACGACCAGCGTTTCATATCCTCGTAAAAACTCTCCAGATATGGATTATTATCGACCTCCTCGAAATGAGGTTTCCATCCAAAATGCTTTGATAATAAACGAGTTAACGTCGTCTTACCAGAGCCGATATTTCCAGCTATAGCAATATGCATAATACTCCAAATTTTTCGCTAAAATACGAATAATTTTGATTAAATAATTGTTTGTTGAAAAAAAATTATTTCGGTGCTTTTGCCAAGAAATAGACTCCGATTGTGGCAAAGATGATATTTGGGAGCCAACCGGCCAACAATGGCGAGATTATTCCTGAGATGGCGAATACCCTGAAGAATTCAAGGAACAAAATATATGCGAATGTGATGGTGATTCCGATTCCGAGGTTGAGTCCCATGCCACCACGTGTCTTTCGACTCGAAAGTGACGCCCCGATGACTGTCAAAATGATAATGGCAGCTGGTGAAGCCAAACGTTTGTGTTTCTCTATTTCGTACGGGAGTATGTTCTCCGCACCCTTGGCGTGTTGCTCATCTATATATCTGTTTAGCTCAAAGAGGTTCATCTCCTCGAAATCCTCCTTAACGAAATAGAAATCAGAGGGTTTCATCATCAGAGTCGTATCTTTTAACTTACCTTTGACGAGTTTTTCCTCAGGCAGGAAGCTATACTCCACAAAATTGTAGATTTGCCAGCTGTCATGCAGAGTGTCATAAACTATTTTATCTGAGCTCAGTTTATATTCAAGCGTATGATTATCAAACTTTTCCAATGTAAATTTATATCCTGTAGCGCGCTTCAAATCGTAGTTCGACATATAAGCATATACGCCCTTTTCAATCTGTACATGTATGTTTTGACCCGAACTCTTCATCAGGTTTTCCATATAGGTGTTTTTAAACGTCCTACGCACAGTATCCATTCTGGGAATCAAGAAATTACCAAGATAGAACGAGCTGCCTGCAAGGAGCAGAGCCGCCATCATATATGGCCACAAAAATCTCCTGAAACTAATACCACTGCTTAGTATCGCGATGATTTCGGTGTGCCCCGCCATCTTCGAGGTGAAGAAAATCACCGATATAAAAGTGAACAGATATATGAAAAGGTTAATAAAATAAGGGATAAACGGAATATAAAAATGGAAAACAACCTCATATAGCGAGGCGTGGTTTTTAATAAAACTATCGACATTTTCCGAGACGTCGAATACTATCACCACGACAATGAGCAGACTGATGGCAAAGAAGAACGTGCCAATAAACTTTCTAAAAATATACCAGTCTAACTTTCTCATCATGTTGATATTCAATACTTACGATATTCTATTCATCACTTTTGGGAGCATCATGTCGCGCCACTCGGTGAAGTCGCCTTCGATAATGTGTTTACGTGCTTCGCATACCAGCCAGAGGTAGAATCCGAGATTGTGAACCGTCGCAATCATAGGCCCGAGAATCTCTTTCGAGATGATAAGATGGCGCAGATATGCCTTTGAATACTGGCGATCCACAAACACGCTGCCATTCTCATCGATTGGCGAGAAGTCATACTTCCAACGTTCGTTTTTAATGTTTATTATGCCTTCAGACGTGAAAATCATACC
>JAFYNO010000005.1 GCA_017549705.1 Bacteroidales bacterium
GCCGAACGACGAGAAGGCGAAGATGAGGAAACCGCAGATGAGCACGCTGGCTGAGTAAATCATGCTTGGACCTGTCTCCAAAATCGCCGCCATCACTGATTTCTTGATGTCGTTGTTGTTGATTTTCATCTGCAAACGATATCTTGCAAGGTAATGAATGGTGTTGTCGACGCTGATACCGAGGGCTATGCTGAACACCAAAATCGTCGACATCTTCAGCGGGATGCCGCAGAAGCCCATCACGCCGGCAGTAAACAGCAACGGGATGAGATTTGGTATCAACGAGATAATCACCATCTTGAACTTATGGAAAGTGATTGCCATCAGCAACGCGATGACGATGAACGCCAGAAGCAGCGAATGCGACAGGTTGACAATCAGATAGTTAGTGCCTTGTAACGTCACCATGGCACTGCCCGTCATCACCACATCGTATTTCTCCTTCGGGAAGATCTTGTCGATTTGTGGTTTGAGCGACTTGCTGATATTGTCTATTTCCGGCGTTGTCACATTTGCCATCTGCACCGATACTCGAGTGCTTTGCATCTGACTATCAATGTATTGCGTCACAATCTTCGGCAGTTCGCCGCCTTTAGTCTCAGGCATATATTTCATGATGAAGCCGAACTCGTTGTTGCTCGGCACCTTGTATTGCTTACGGTCACCATTGAAGAAGCCTTGGCGAGCGAACTTCACCACTTCGGCGATGCTCAGCGGACGGCTGAACTCTGGATAAAGCGCCAGAGTGTCTTGTAATTGCTGCACTTTACGTATGAAGTTGGCATTCATCACGCCTTTAGGCTTACGAGTATCTATGGATATCTCGAACGGCATCACACCGCCAACGTTATCCTCAAAAAACATGATGTCTTTGTAAAGCTTGTCGTTCTTGGCGATATCGTCAACCACTCTTCCAGAGGTCGTCATTCTCATCGCGCCGATGACGCAGAGGGTAAGAAGCAGCGCCAGCACTGCATAAACCACACGTTTTTTACTTAAAACAAACGCCGACACCTTCTCCATGATGTAGTTGATGTTCGGGTTGTTCATGTAGTTCACCAGTTTGCCTTCAGGTTTTTTCTGGTAGCTGAAGAATGTCGGCAGCAGCACCATCGTCATGACGTAAGTGAGCATGATACATACACTTGCGAGGATTCCAAACGGCACCAGCAACACGTTTCTCGTGATGATGAACGAGGCAAAACTGACCGCCGTGGTGACATTCGTCAGGAAATTCGCCGGCCCTATGCGCACTATCACATTATGCAAAGCCTGCATCTTATCATGGCAAACATTATACTCGCGATGGTATTTGTTGAGCATGAAAATCGAGTTCTCGACACCTATTATTATTAATAGAGGCGGTAGCACACCTGTGAGGATGGTCACATCGAAGTTCAGCAGCACCATGATGCCGAACATATAAATCACTGATAATAAAACGATTGTGACGACGCTGACGAGCGGACGCCATGAGCGGAAGAAGAGGTATAGGATCAGGCCAGCCACAAAAATTGCCAGCACTGTAAACCCGACAATCTCCTTGACCATCTTCTGAGTGGTCACTTCGCGGATATAAGGCATGCCTGAGATGCGCATCTCGATGTTGTGTGCCTTGCCGTAATTGTTGATTAGCTGCTTTAACGAGCTCACCAACTCGGTGCGTTTCTTGGAGTTAACATATTCATCCTCAAGGGAGATGAGCATCGTAGTGGAATGTTTCTCTGAGTTAAAAAGCAGTCCGTCGTACATCGTGAGGCTCATGATTTCTTCACGAATGGCATCGACTTCAGCCTGCGTCTCAGGACGTTGTTTCACCACCTGAGTAAGCTCAAACTTCTTGATACTATCGTTCTTTTTAAGATTGTAAACCCTTGTGACTGAAAGACATTCAGTGACGCCAGTGATTTCACGAATCTTGGCATTAAGGTCGTAATAATCTTGAAAATGCTCAAGAGTAAAAAGGTTCTCATCGTACATCCCGACGAAGATGCTACGTCCGTCTTGACCATATTTTTCAAGGAATTGCCGATAGACTACCATGGTGGTGTCGCTTTCGGGCAAAGTGTTCGCCATGTTATGGCCCATCTTCATGTTAAAGGCTTTCAACCCCAACAATATCATCAATAAAGCCGCTATTGTAAGGTTGAGAACGCGGTGCTTTAAGATATAATCTGCAATTTTATCCCACATAACTCAAATTATTCGCCACGATAGCAGATTACTGAAAGCAAGATGTAAAACAGGAAGATGAACGGCAGCGCTACCAGTTGCAGGATTATCACCGCGATGATGGCGAAAATCACAACAAAATAACGGAGGATGTTATCTTTAAATCTTAAATTTTTAATCTTAAACGAGAAGAACGGCACTTCGCTGATCATCAGCCAACTGAAGATGGCGACCATCGCCAGAAGGAAATATGGATTTTCGACAAACGACAAATTCGCAAATGGCAGTGATGCGACGAACAATCCTACTGCCGGTACCGGAAGCCCGATGAATGAGCTCGTTTGACGAGTATCGATGTTGAATTTTGCGAGACGTACGGCGGCGAAAGCGGCCAGTATGAACGCCAGCATCGGGAAGACGTTGACATCGGCAATCATCCAGCTTATGCCCGTTTTGCTAAGCAACATTGCTATGATGAACGATGGCGCCACGCCAAAAGAGACGACATCCGACAAGGAGTCGAGCTCCCCTCCTATTGGAGATTTCGCGTTGAGCAGTCGCGCCGCAAAGCCGTCAAAGAAATCGAAAACAGCTGCGACAAATATCATCGCGGAAGCGCCGAAAACATGACCTTGGCAAAGTAAAAATATTGAAACACAGCCGCTTATAAGGTTGCAGCATGTGATAGTATTAGGTATGTGTTTGACAAGTGACATAACTCAAATTTTTGCAAAAATAATAATTTTTTATTTCTGTCGGTAAGAATTCGGTGTGCAGCCAGTGTGCGCCTTGAAATATTTATAGAAAAACGACTGGTTCGGGAAGTTAAGTTGATCAGCTATCTCTTTGATGCTCAAGTCGGTATGACGCAAAAGATGCTGTGCTTCGAGTATCACATATTTATTGATGATTTCCGGAGCCGAAAAACCACTTACGTTTTTGATGATTTGCGAGAGGTACTTAGGCGTGATACACAGCTTATCGGCATAGAAACTCACCGAGCGCTCTTTATTGTGATGTTTTTCAACGAGTTCGACAAAAAGTTCAAACACTCGTTTATGTCTTGTCGACGGCGCCTTCTCATCGTTTTCGGCTGCCGCGTCAAGACGTTTTTTCAACATGCCTCCGATGAGATAAAAGACTGATGTGAGCAGGTAGCTTATACTGTCGTTACGATATTCAGAATCCGTAATGATAACATTATCAAGAAGCTTGAAATACTGCATCGACAGCTCCACCTCTTCCGGACCCATCTCCATGATAGGGCTTTTCAGCATGTTAATGGCGTCGACGAAGATCTTGCTGAGGTCGGAACTAAGTGTCATCATATATTTTGGCGACACTGCAAGGATAGTCAGCTCGACAAGCTCATCGTTGCCGTCAACCGGTTCGAGTTGTATAATATTATTAGGTATGTTCACCGCCAACATGCCATCGTGAATCTCATATTCCGTCAAGTTGATGGTGCATTTGAAATGACCTCTACGGCAATAAGCCGCCACGAAGCCATCGATGCGACTCGGGAACTTAAGTAATTCTAAATCAACGTTATTCGTCTGCCGCGCCAGGATAAAATCATCGCCAATGCTGATGATATCGTCCTTCAAAAAAAGCTCCTTGACTTTCGAAAGAGTGAACTTGTTGAACGCCTTGTTATCCATTTCTGAAAAATTTTCGACAAAAGTACACTATTTTTATAATATGATATAAATATTTTTGAAAAATTTCGACCTTTAGATACTTTTTAGGCAAAATTTGACCTTTACAGATATTAAAATCTGTTGTTATTTTGCATTCGCAATTCAGACAATAAAAGTATAAATTATAAAAACAATGAAAAGTGTAATCATTAAAAGGTTTTTAGCGATGTTGACCCTGCTTCTGGCGATGGCCTCTCCTGTCGTTGCGCAGCAAGTCCTGACGTTGCAGAACTGCCGCGACATGGCACTTGAGAACAACAAAAATCTCAAGATCTCGCAGGAGAAGGTCAATATGGCTAACTACGACAAGAAAATCGCATGGGCTAACTACTTCCCGACCATCTCGGCACAAGGGACGTATATGCACAACGAGAAACAGCTACAGCTACTCAGCGATGAAAAAATCAACACCATCAGCACTGTAGGCAGCACATTACAGGGCGACGTCAACGGATTTATAGACCCTGCCATTCAAAACTTGATGCAGAACCCGTTGATGTATCAGATTATCATGAACAGCCCGGAGTTACAGGCTCTTATCCAGGATCTGCACCACCTTGGAGCTTTAGAGACGCTCGACGCCATCGGACAAGAAGTATCGAAAAACTTCATCCTCGACACTCGTAACGTATATGCAGGCATGGTCACAGTGATGGAGCCTGTGTACGCTGGCGGCAAGATCCGCGCTTACAACAAGATGGCGCAATATGCACAAGACCTCGCCGAGATGCAGCTGACTACCGAACAACAAGAAGTCATAGTTGCAACCGATAAAGCCTACTGGCAAATAGTGTCATTGGCTAACAAACAGAAACTCACCGAGAACTACGTTGAGCTGCTCAGAACGATGTCGGACAATGTCGACAAGCTCGTTGCTGAAGGCATGGCCACCAACGCCGACAAGTTATCCGTCAAGGTGAAACTCAACGACGCCGAGCTGTCGCTCATCAGAGTGCAGAATGGTGTGGCGCTCTCGAAGATGCTCCTCTGCCAGAGCTGCGGATTGCCTCTCGACAGCGACATCATCCTTGAGGACGAAAGCCTTGAAGACGTTATCATTCCGGCATACAACCCAGAATATACCGAAGATGACATCATGAACAACCGTCCTGAGTTGCAGAGTCTGAAGCTCGCAACACAGATCTACGACAAGAAGGTGAACATCGCACGCTCTGAGTTCCTGCCAACGGTAGCGGTGTTTGGCAATTACATCGTGACAAACCCTTCGGCATTCAACGGCTTCGAAACCGAATTCCGCGGCTTCTATAATTTAGGCGTCGTGGCAAAGGTGCCGTTATTCCATTTCGGCGAAGGCTATAACAAGATTAAAAAAGCCAAAGCAGAATCAGAGATTTACAAGCTGAAACTCGACGACACCAAAGAGCTCGTGATGCTCCAGGTAAATCAATATGAGAAACAGATTAAAGAAGCTGAGCAACGTCTCACGATGACCACCGAGAAGATGTCGGACGCCGAGGAAAACCTCCGCATGGCGACGGTCGGATTTAACGAAGGAATGATACCTTCATCGACACTCGAGGCAGCTCAGACAGCCTGGATGCAAGCACATTCAGAATATATAGACGCCAAAATCGACGTCATCATGGCAAATACATATCTTAAGAAATCAATCGGAAAACTTCAATAATTATGGCAACAGAAAGAACACAAAGAATAAACACTTTCATCGCATTGGCGGTGTTAGGTATTGTTATAGCTACCGTATGTATCATCGGCTCAATCACTTACGGCAAGACAAACGAGATTATGCAGGGCCAAATGGAGGTCTCGGAGTACCGTGTCTCCAGCAAGATTCCGGGACGTATCATGGAATTCAGAGTCAAGGAAGGCGACATCGTGAAGGCTGGCGACACTTTGGCTATCATCGAGGCTCCTGAGGTTCAGGCTAAGAAGGCACAGGCAGAGGCAGTGAAGACCGCTGCCGTGGCATTGAACGACAAAGCCGAGGCTGGCGCTCGTGAAGAACAGATTCAAGGTGCATACGAGCTGTGGCAGAAAGCCATCGTCAACCGTGACATCTGGGAGAAGTCATTCAAGCGCGTGTCAAATCTTTATAAAGAAGGTGTCGTGAGCGAGCAGAAATACGACGAGACCAAGGCACAATATGACGCTGCCGTCGCCACTGAGAAAGCTGCTAAGTCACAGTACGACATGGCAGTGAAAGGCGCTCAGAAACAAGATAAAGAGATGGCTGCCGCTAAGGTGGAACAAGCCAAAGGCGTCGTCGCTGAAGTCGACTCCTATATCCATGAGACCATTCTCACAGCTTACGCTGACGGTGAGGTCACCGACATCTTCCCGCATATCGGCGAGCTCGTCGGCACCGGCGCTCCTATCATGAACATCGCCATGATGGACGACATGTGGGCTACATTCAACGTGCGCGAGGATCATCTCCGCAAGCTGCCTCTCGGAAGCCGTTTCACTGCTGAGTTTCCAGCATTAGGCGCCAGCGTCGTGATGGAAGTCAACTACATGAAAGACCGTGGCGACTACGCCGCATGGAAGGCTACCAAGCAGACCGGACAATACGACCTCAAGACATTCGAGGTGCGTGCAGTGCCTGTCACAAAAGTGCCTGGCTTAAGACCAGGAATGACTGTCATTTACAGAGTTGGTGAGGATAAAAAATGAACGCTTTAAAACAAGTTATTGCTATCGCGAAACGTGAGCAGAAGAGGATGCTGCAACGCGGGATCTATACGTTCTGTATGGTCATCGCACCTATCATGGCGTTCCTGTTCTTCACCACGCTGATGGGCGAAGGTCTCCCGGCGGATCTGCCTGCGGGCGTCGTCGATGAGGACAACACCGCCACCACGCGTGAGGTGATACGCAACCTCGACTCGTTCCAGCAGACGAACATCATAGAGCACTACGCCGATGTCGCCGAAGCGCGAAAAGCCATGCAACAAGGAAAAATCTACGCTTTCTATTATATCCCTGAAGGCACGACGCAGCTCGCCATCAGCGGCAAACAGCCTACGGTGTCGTTCTACACTGCAGCGTCGTATCTCATCCCGGCCTCGTTGGAATACCGCGACATGAAGATGATGTCGGAGTACGCCTCCGGTGCCGTCGGACGTGCCACCTTGTATGCCAAAGGTTACACCGAAGACCAGGCCATGGCAGTGCTGCAACCCATCAAGATGGAGATGCACGCCATCAACAACCCGAGCCTAAACTATTCGGTGTACCTCTGCAACACCATCCTTCCGGGTATCATCATGTTGCTCATTATGCAGGTGTCGATTTACTCGATTTACGTCGAGCTGAAGGAAGAGACCTCAAAAGAATGGCTTGCCATGGCTGACAACGACATCGTGAAAGCCCTCGCAGGCAAGCTGTTGCCACAGATCGTGACATGGTCGCTGATGGGCTTGTTCTGCCTGTTCCTCCTTTACGGAGTGTGGAGGTTCCCTTTGCACAGCGGTATCTGGCCGATGATCTTGAACATGTTCTTGCTCATCAACGCCTCGCTGGCGCTCGGCGTCTTCTTCTGCGGACTAGTCCCTTCGTTGAGATGGGCTTTGAGTCTAGCCACCCTCTGGGGCGTGCTCTCCTTCCCTATCTCCGGCTTCTCGTTCCCTCAGATGGCGTTCCCCAACACCCTCAAAGGCCTGTCGTGGCTGTTCCCGCTGAGACATTACTATCTGATATATGTCGACCAGGCGCTCAACGGACTGCCGCTGTATTACTCATGGCTCAACATCGCTATCATGATAGGATTCCTGGCATTGCCGATATTGGTCATATGGCGCCTGCAGAAATTCTTACTTGAATATCATTACACTCATTAATTGAACATTATGAAATGGTTACGAAATACTATTGAGGTCTGGGCGCATGCGATGCGTGCCGCGTTGTTGGACGAAGGCGTAGTCGTCTTCTTCGTCATCGTGCCACTGCTCTACCCGCTTCTCTACGCATATCTTTACAGCCACGAGACGGTGAGAGAGGTGCCTACGGTGGTGGTCGACAACAGCCATTCGTCGACGAGCCGTGAGTTCGTACGCCGCGTCGACGCTTCCGCCGACGTGCAGATCATCTCGCATTGCCAAGATATGGAAGAAGCACAAGAGATGATTCATCGCCGCGACGCTTACTGCCTCATTTACATCCCGAAAGACTTCGAGAAAGACATCGCTCAGCACCGCCAAACCACGGTGGAGTTATATTCCGACATGAGCGGATTGCTTTATTACAAAGCCGTTCTAAGCAGCTGCACCGAGGTGTCTTTGGACATGAACAAGGAGATAAAAGCACAGCTCATCCCTGGCGCTACAGAACAACAGATATCGGTGTTCCAATACCCTATCGAATATAAATACGTCCCGATGTTCAACACACAGAGCGGCTTCGCCACCTTCCTCATCCCTGCCGTCCTGATGATGATCATCCAGCAGACGATGGTGCTCGGCGTAGGCATGATGGCTGGCGAGGAACGTGAAAAAGTCCGCAAAGGCATAGCCTCGCATTGGATCGTTGGCAAAAATCCTATCGAGATCCTCATCGGTCAGTCGACGGTAATATTCACCATCTACGTGATGATTGCAGTGTATCTAGTGTGCATAGTACCTCCTCTGTTCGACCTTGTACACATCTGGCGATGGCAGACATTGCTGGCGTTCATGGTGCCTTACATAGCGGCATGCACATTCTTCAGCATCTCTCTTTCGTCAATAGCGCACGACAGAGAATCGTTCATCATCATGTTTGTGTTCATCTCGATCCCATTGCTGTTCGCAAGCGGCATCTCGTGGCCTGCCAGCAACATCCCGATATTCTGGAAAGGCTTCTCATGGCTCTTCCCATCAACATTCGGTATCAACGGATATGTTAGGATTACCGAGATGGGCGCCACCTTGGCAGATGTGCAACACGAAATCAACATGCTGTGGATTCAGACCATAGTATACGTCGGAATATCATATCTGGTTTATAAGAGAACATACGGAAAACAATTGTGGGCGTAATTTTTCAAAAAAATCATCACCACAATTAAAAAAACGATTATCTTTGCATCGAATTCTTTAACATCAAAATAGGATAAGTATGGAAGAAAATGAAAAGATGAACAATCGTGAGGAATTGTTTTCGAGACCGGTACGTGCAGGAAAACGCACCTACTTTTTCGATGTAAAAGCAACAAGAGGCGATGAGAAATACATCACCATAACCGAGAGCAAGCGCCGTTTCAGCAATGAGCAGAACCGCTTCTTCTATGAGAAACACAAGATTTTCCTTTACAAGGAAGACTTTGAAAAATTCGCTAACGCGTTGAAGGAAACCCTAAATTTCATCGAGACAGGCGAATATCCTGAAGGTTACTTCGACGAGCCAAAGAGCTACGACGAACCGATGGATGCCGATAAAGACGATGTCGAGGATTGGTTCAACGACATGGAAAAGAAATAACAGACATTTAATGATTATCAAATGTAGAGACGCCATAATTATGGCGTCTCTACATTTTTTATTTTAAAAATAAAGATAGAACAAAAATTTTCCGTATCTTTGTACGTTTTAAATCAGACATTAAATTTTTGTAATGGGAAAGATTATCGCGATAGCAAATCAGAAGGGCGGTGTAGGCAAAACGACCACCGCGATAAACCTGGCAGCAAGCCTAGCAGTGTTGGAACACAAGACGTTACTCATCGATGCCGACCCGCAAGCCAATGCCACCTCCGGCGTGGGCTTCGACCCTAAGACCATCGACGCAAGTATTTATGAATGCATCATCGACAATATAGATCCACGTACTATCATCAAGGAGACGGAGACTCCTAACCTATTCCTTCTTCCGGCACATATCGACCTCGTGGGCGCTGAGATTGAAATCATCAACGTGCCGCAGCGCGAACAGATGATGCGTAAATGCCTCGAGCCTATCAAAGACGACTACGACTACATCATCATCGACTGCTCGCCTTCGCTAGGACTCATCACCGTCAACTCGCTGACTGCCGCCGACTCGGTCATCATCCCAGTGCAATGCCAATATTTCGCACTCGAAGGTCTCGGCAAGCTGCTCAACACCATCAAGATCGTGCAGTCGAGATTCAACCAAAACCTCGACATCGAAGGCATACTCCTCACCATGTTCGACATCCGCACACGTATCTCCAAGCAGGTCGTCGACGAGGTGAAGACACATTTTCAGTCGATGGTGTTTGAAACCATCATCAGCGTGAACACACGTCTCAGCGAGGCACCGAGCTTCGGTCAGCCTATCATCATGCACGACGCCGCCAGCACTGGAGCCATCAACTATATCAACCTCGCTCGCGAGATTTTAGAACGTAACAACTAAGAAAAAATGACAACACCAAATAAGAAAAGAGGTCTCGGCCGCGGCCTCGACGCCATACTGCAAAGCCCTGAGACGGATATCACATCAGCCGACATCTCGGGCAACTACGTGGCAGGCGCCATAGCACAAATCGACATCGACAAGATCGAGACCAACCCTTTCCAGCCAAGAACCGACTTCGATGAGACAGCACTCAACGAGCTTTCAGAATCGATAAAAAATCAAGGCGTAATTCAACCTGTGACAGTGCGTAAGATGGGCTACGACAAATATCAGCTCATCAGCGGCGAACGCCGTCTGCGCGCATCGAAGATGGCAGGATTGAAGAAGATACCGGTGTTCATCCGCGTGGCAAACGACGAACAGATGCTGGAGATGGCACTCATCGAAAACATCCATCGCGAGAACCTCAACGCCATCGAAGTGGCAATATCTTATCAACGCCTCCTCGAAGAATGTGAGCTCACTCAGGATAAGCTGTCAGAGAAAGTCGGTAAAGACCGTTCGACGGTATCTAACTTCCTGAGACTGCTGAAACTGCCTGCCGAAGTGCAGATTGCCATCCGCGACGGATATATCACCATGGGTCACGCCAGAGCATTGGTCAATATCAACGATAAAGCCAAACAGCTCATCATCTTGAAACGCATCATCGACGAAGACCTCAGCGTACGTCAGGTCGAGATGCTGGCAAGAGAGAAGACGGCAGCCAAGAAACAGAAAAACGTCATCCCGGAAAGCTATAAGATTCAAGCCGAGACGCTGTCGAAAGCTCTCAAAATGAATGTCAAGGTGAGCCGCGATAACAAAGGCAAAGGCTCATTGACCATCAACTTCAAAAACGACGACGAGTTTGAGCGTCTGCTCGACTTCATCAACAAAGGCAACTAATAATGAAACGTTTCGGACTGTTACTGATATTACTCACGCTTGCATGGCAAGGCTTGTTAGCTCAAGACACACTCATCTTGAAGGACAAACCTGTTGAGACAGTGATGGTTCAAGCCAAATATCACGATCCTAAAAAAGCGACATTGCTGGCACTTATCCCCGGCGCAGGTCAGGCTTACAACCATAAATATTGGAAGATGCCCATTGTCTATGCAGGCTTCGGAGCAACAGTATATTTCGCCATCACCAACGGCAGCGACTACCGTCTCTATCGCGACGCCTACGACTACAAGATGGGCATCAACACCCACGTCAGCCAGGAAGCCATTGAAGAGTCAGCGAAATATACCGAAGACAACCTCATCACCTTGCGTGACTACTACCGCGGCAACATGGAACTCAGCTGGATCCTCACCGCAGCATGGTACATCATCCAGGTAATCGATGCCAATGTCGACGCACATTTCTTCTACTACGACGTAGGTGACGATCTGACGTTACAAATCGAACCGCAGTTCAACACAATAAACGAGTTTAACCTCGGATACGGAAACAATATAGGATTAAGTTTAAAATTGAATTTCTGATGAAGATAGTCATTTTAGGATATGGCAAGATGGGTCACGAGGTGGAGCAAGTAGCTCTGTCGCGCGGGCACGAAGTGGCATATCGCATCGACACTGAGCAGGATTGGTACCGCAACATCGACGGTATCGCCGACTGTGACGTGGTCATCGAGTTCAGCACCCCTGCCACCGCCATCGCCAATATCGAGAAATGTTTTGAGCTCGACATCCCTATGGTCATCGGCACCACAGGATGGTACGCTCAGCTCGACGACATCAGCAACCGATGCAAAAACGAAGGCCACACGCTATTTTACGCACCTAACTTCAGCATCGGGATGAACTTCGTCTTCAAGCTCAACAAGGAGATGGCGAAGTTCGCAGAGAAATACGACTATCAGCTGGATATAACCGAAACGCATCACATCCACAAGCTCGACAAGCCAAGTGGAACGGCCGTAAAGCTCGCTGAAGACATCATCGACAACAACGAAAACTACGAATATTGGATGCTTGATGAAGACGATGAAACCAACGTTAATAACGACAAGATGTTAAGAGTCAACTCGATTCGCGAAGGAGAAATCTTTGGCATACACGAGGTCAACGCCTTGTCGGATTGCGACGAAATCACGCTGCGACACGAGGCATTCAGCCGCAAAGGATTCGCCACCGGCGCCGTCATCGCCGCAGAATTCATACAAGATAAAAAAGGAATATTTACCATGGAGGACTTAATATGAATATGCTGATAACAATATTATTATTACCATTCGTTTTCTCAATTTGCGCAGCATTTTGCTACAAATTTTACGAAGGCGCAGGATACAAAAAAACTGACGCTTTCATCCCATATTACAACCTTTACATCCTGTCAAAGATAATAGGATGGAACAAATGGTGGTGCTATCTGCTGCTGATATTCCCGTACATCAACACCTTTGTGGCGTTCCTGATGTTCATCGAGTTGGCTAAATGTTATAATCGTTTCAGCTTCGGCGAGATAGTGGCCGCAGGCTTCTTCCCTTACATCTACTTCCCGATTTTGGCCAAAAAAGATGAGACTTATCACGACCCGAGAACAACAGTGCGTCCGCCCAAGGGTTGGGTTCGCGACTGGTTCGATGCCATCCTCTGGGCAGTGTTTGCTGCCTTGATTATCAGAACCTTCCTCTTCGAGATGTATACCATCCCATCCTCAAGTATGGAAGGCACCCTCATGACCGGCGACTATCTCCTCGTGAGCAAAGTCGGCTACGGACCGCGTTTTCCAAACACGCCACTCAGCTTCCCGTTCGTACACCACACACTCCCGTGGACAAAATATACTAAATCATATATCGAGTGGCCTCAATGCGGCTATTGGCGCTTGCCTGGCTTCAGCAGCATCAAACGCAACGATCCGATAGTTTTCAACTTCCCTGCAGGCGATACCGTGAGCGAAGTCTACCAAAGCAATGTCACTTATTATCAGTTGATTAGACAATATGGCAGAGAGCGTGTCAACTACGACAAGCATCGTTTCGGCAACATCATCACACGACCTGTCGACAAGCGCGAGAACTATGTAAAACGCCTCATAGCGATGCCAGGCGACACCCTGCAGATCATCGACGGCGTGGTGTATATCAATGGTGAGATGGGCTATCAGCCACCAAAGATGCAACATAACTATCTTGTAAAAATCAACGGTAACAACCTAAATCCTAAGACGTTGGAAAAATTCGACATCTACGAAGGATATAGAACACCTGTCGCCAACGAGTTCATCCTCAATATGAACGCCACAACAGCTGAAGAGTTCGGTAAACAGCCGTTTGTGAGCGAGGTGACAAAGATCATAATACCGGCTGGCACTGAGGTTTCGCAAGAGATCTTCCCTAACGACACTCTGCATTTCAGATGGAATGTCGACAACTACGGACCTATCGTCATCCCTCAGGAAGGCGCCACAGTGAGCATTACACCAGAAAACATCGCACTTTACGAGCGCTGCATCACAGCATACGAACATAACACCTTGGCAATCAAAGACGGCAAAATTTATATCAACGGAAAAGAAACAAACGAATATACTTTCGGAATGGATTATTACTGGATGATGGGCGACAACCGTCACAACTCACAGGACTCACGCTTCTGGGGTTACGTGCCGGTAGACCACATCGTCGGAAAACCGCTATTTGTCTGGTTCTCAAAAGACAGCACCTATGGAAGGATTCGTTGGAACAGATTTTTCAAATTTCCAAAATAATTGAAAATGGCAGAGAGTAAAAAGAAAAAACCTGAAAGCAAGGTGGCAAAACGCCGCAAGGAACACGATGGCAAAGGAAGAGTCTGCTTCGGCATATTGTTCTTCCTGATAGCCGTCTTTTTCCTCATCGCTTTCGCGAATCCATATTTCGGCCTCACCTCTAACGGCAAGTGGCTCAACAGCTTAAGCGAGTTTATGAGTCAGAAGATGTTCGGCATCGGCACCGCATATCTCATCTTCCTCGTCGGACTTCTTGGTCTCAACATGATATGGAAAAAGATCTATATCAAACCCTGGGCTCTGTGGAAATATTCCTTGATATTCCTTCTTTGGATCCCGATTTTCATCGCCCTGATTCTCGATAACAGTGTCTTCGACAACCAGAAATATTACGGCCTCGTCGGATTCAAATGCTACGCTTTCGCAAAGCAATACATCGACACCATCGGCGTCGTTTTAGTGCTGATTTTCACCGCCATCCTCTATATCCTCTTCACTTTCGACTTCAAGTTTAATTTCCAGAAGAAAAAAGATAACGATGACACCTTCATTGATGAAACGCCTGAGGATGAAGAGATTGCTGAAGAAGAGCCAGTCAACGAGCCGAAGCCGATGAACTTGCCGAAGACTCAAATCGAGGAAAAACCGACAGAGATCGACCTCACCGATGATACTGACGACGAGCCGGGAATCATCGAGCCGGAACCTGAAGAACCTGTCGACAAGCCAGAAAAATCTGACGATGTCGAGATGGAAATTGAAGAACAGGTGGAAGAAAAACAAGTCAAAGAAAATGGCGAGCATTTCGGCCTTGACACTTGTTACGATCCAAAGCTCGAGCTCTCCGACTTCAAACTGCCACCTCTCGACCTGTTGAAAGATTATGGTGACGACTCTTCTGTCGTTGACCGTGAGGAGCTTGAGGCAAACAAAAAACGTATCGTTGACACCCTCGCCAATTATTCCATCGAGATTGAGAAGATTAAGGCCACTATCGGACCTACTGTTACGTTGTACGAGATAGTGCCTGCTGCTGGTGTCCGCATCTCTAAAATCAAAGGCTTGCAGGACGATATCGCTTTGAGTTTGGCCGCATTGGGTATCCGTATCATCGCTCCTATCCCTGGCAAAGGCACCGTTGGTATCGAGGTGCCGAACAAGAAGCCGCAGACTGTGTCAATGCGCACCATCATTGGCTCCGAGAAGTTCCAGAAGAGCGGCTATGCCTTGCCGTTTGGCATCGGTAAAACCATCTCTAACGAGAGCTACGTCGCCGACCTTGCCAAGATGCCGCACATACTCATGGCAGGTGCCACCGGTCAAGGTAAGTCAGTGGGACTCAACGCCATCATCGCATCGTTGCTTTACAGCAAACACCCTGCCGAACTGAAGTTCATCCTCGTCGACCCGAAAAAGGTTGAGTTAAGCCTTTACAGAAAGATTGAGCGTCATTATCTCGCTAAGTTGCCTGATTCTGAAGACGCCATCATCACCGATGTGAGAAAGGTTGTGCGTACGCTCAACTCATTGTGCATCGAGATGGACAACCGTTACGAACTGATGAAAGACGCCGGCGTGCGTAACATCAAGGAATACAACGAGAAGTTTACAAGCCGCAAGCTCAACCCTAACGACGGCCATCATTTCATGCCGTACATCGTGCTCGTCGTCGATGAGTTCGCCGATCTCATCATGACGGCAGGCCGCGAAGTCGAGGGGCCTATCGCACGTCTGGCACAACTCGCACGTGCCATCGGCATACACCTCATCATCGCTACGCAGCGTCCATCGGTCAAGATCATCACTGGTACCATCAAGGCTAACTTCCCGGCACGTATAGCATTCCGCGTCATCTCACGTGTCGACTCAGCCACCATCTTGGACAGCAACGGCGCTGAGCAACTCGTCGGACGAGGCGATATGCTTATGTCGACAGGCCAAGACCTGGTGCGTCTGCAGTGCCCGTTCATCGACACGCCGGAAGTCGAGGCGATATGCGATTACATCGGCTCACAGCGCGGCTACGAAGACGCCTATCTCCTCCCCGACTGCCCAGACGAGCAAGAAGAAGGCGGCTCGAAAGATGCTATGGACCCGAACGAACGCGACCCTCTCTTCGAAGACGCCGCCCGCATCGTGGTGCAGACTCAGCAGGGCTCTACGTCGATGCTGCAGCGTAAGCTGAAGCTTGGCTACAACCGCGCAGGCCGTATCATCGACCAGCTCGAGAAAGCAGGCATCGTCGGACCATTCGCAGGTAGTAAGCAGCGCGAGGTCAAAGTGGCAACAGAGTTCGCACTCGAACAGTTCCTCAAAGACCTCGATCTTGATAATGACATCAAAAACAATGAGTTTATATAAAATGAAAAGATATTTTTTGTTAGTTTTAAGCATCATCACCTTGACTTTTAACGTTAAAGCTCAAGATGCTGAAACGGTATTTAAAGCCGCTGTCGAGAAACTGAAGTCATACGATAACATCGAAATTGAATTCGATTACAGCATGATAAACACCGGAGCAGGTATCTACGAGACGATGCAAGGCTCAGGATTTCTCCAAGGCGACGCCTACAAGCTGAAAATCATGGGACAGGATGTTGTTTGCGACGGACATACCACCTGGACTTATAACGCTGATGCAGAAGAAGTTATGATTGGCGAAGTCGACTCAGAAGGCGGCAACTCCCCTCTTATGATAGTCAGCTCCTATTATGACAATATCACTGCGAAATACCTCGACGGGACAAATGGCAGCACTAAACAAATCGAAGCGAAACCTCTGTTTAGCGATGAGAATATAGAACGAATAGTCGTTTCAATAGACGAGAACTCATTAGAAATCAAAAACTTACATGTCTTTGACAAAAACAACAACGAGTTCGTTTACGAAATCACCAAATTCGTCACGAATCAAAAACTGCCAGTCGACTTCTTTAAATTCAAAGAATCAGACTACCCTGACGCAGAAATCATCGACATGAGATAGTGGATAACGACAGAAAACATATCGTCTTTTTAGCACGATGGTTTCCCCATCGCTACGACCCTATGTTCGGTCTGTTCGTGCAGCGTCACGCTGAAGCCGCCGCGTTGTATAACGACATATCTGTAATATACGTACATCCTGATAATCAATATGATATTGAGGATAAAACCATCGGCAACGTCAGGACAATCCGTGTCTACTACAAGAAATCGAAATCTAAAATCATATCTATTTTAAGATATTTTAAAGCCAACAGACAAGCTCTAAGACGTTTACCTAAGCCAGATATCATCCACGTGCACGTCCTAACACGTTTAGGCCTTATCGCCCTCTGGCAAAAAATAGTTCACGGCACACCTTATATTATTACAGAGCATTGGTCACGCTATCTACCTGGCAATAACTTCAGCGGCTGCTTAAGAAAACTGGCGACGAAAATCGTTGTGCGACATGCCTATACAGTGACAACTGTTACCGAGAATCTCGCTCAAGCCATGCAAAACCACGGATTGCGTAATCCGAACTATATCGTTCTGCCAAATGTCGTCGACACGAACCTGTTTACGATTCATCCACACGATAACGCGATACCGAGAATCATCCATATCAGCTGTTTTGAAGATAAATCAAAGAACATCAGCGGATTATTAAAGTCTTTAAAAATATTAAAAGACAAAGGTATCTGTTTCGAGGCTATTCTTATTGGCGATGGAATGGATTTTGAGGCGATGAAACAACAAGCAGAATCGCTTCAGTTGAACGACAAAGTCACTTTTGCCGGTCTGCTTCAAGGCAAAGACCTCGTCGATATTCTGGCATCCGGCGATTTCCTTGTGCTTTCAAGCAATTACGAGAATATGCCTGTCGTGATATTAGAAGCTTTGGCTTGCGGCTTGCCCATCGTCAGCACCAAAGTCGGCGGAATTTCTGAGATTGTCAACGATAGCAACGGTATCCTTGTGCCGCCACAAAACCCAGAGCGACTTGCCGATGCGATGGAGACTATGCTGCAAACATATCATAACTATAACGCCGACGCTCTCCGCGAAGGCATAATAAAAAAGTTTTCCAACGAATCCGTCGGAAAACTCTTAAATATTATATACCACAACACTCTTTAAAGTCCCATCTTTTTCTCAATCAGCTTCACAAACTCGGTGTTTGAGAAGTGACCAGGTTTGTACGCCGTCACCTTTCCGATGATTGGCATGCCGATGAGCGTAAGGTCGCCAATAAGGTCGAGGAGCTTATGACGTGCCGGCTCGTTCTCGAAGTACAGCGTCACATTGTTGAGGATGCCTCCTTCGTGCACTGCCACCGATTCTTTGTGGAACAGTTTGGCAACACGTTTCAGATCTTCTTCCGACACCTGCTTCTCAATGAAAACGATAGCATTTGAGAGGTCACCGCCTTTGATGAGGTTATGTGCGAGCAACATCTCGAGCTCCTGGAAGAACACGAATGTCCTGCACATCGCAAACTCCGACTCAAACTCGCTGATGTCGTGCATATGTGCCTCTTGCACGTTCAAAACGCCTGATTTATAGTCGACCTTTACATCGATGCTGAATTTATCAGCTGGTTCAACTATCAGTTCGCAACCTACTTTAGGATGTGTATAGACTATCCTTTTTGTGATTTTCAAGCATTTACGCTCAGCATCCTGCTCTTCTATACCAGCTTCTTTCAAAGCGTCGAAAACTATTCTCGAACTTCCGTCGAGGATTGGTGGTTCCTCGCAGTTCAAATCGATGAGCACATTGTCGATGTTAGAGGCTCTCAGCGCTGCCATGATATGCTCAACAGTATAGACCTTTACGCCGTTTTGAGCTATGGTAGTACCTCGCGATGTGTCTACCACATTGTAAACTCGCGCTTCTACTATCGGCTGACCGAAAAGGTCAACTCTTCTAAATTTTATACCGTGATTAATTTCTGCAGGATGGAATGTCAGTGTACCGCTTTGACCTGTATGAAGACCTGTTCCGCTGATGCTGACACTCTTTTTTATAGTATGTTGTTTCTCCACCATTATAGTCTGAATCGAAAATATGGTGCAAAAATACGAAAATATCTGTTACTTTGACAATAATTCGTTAAGTTTTTTCTCCAACTCAGTCACCTTTTCTTCTAACCTATTGATATTGCGCATTCTAGCAGTGTCCTTCATGAATTTGGTATAATCGTATGCCGGATATCCCATAATAGTTGTACCAGGTTCTTTGGTGCCTTTTGTCAATCCGGATTGTGGTCCAATGATTGTACGGTCGGCTATTGAGAGGTGCCCAGATATTCCCACTTGACCCGCAATGACGCAGTTCTTACCGACATGCGCTGAGCCAGCGATACCAGTCTGCGCCGCCATAGCTGTGTTCTCGCCCACTTCCACATTATGAGCAATCTGGATAAGGTTGTCGAGTTTCACGCCGTCATGAATCTTGGTCGATTCCATAGTTGAGCGGTCGATGGTGGTGTTAGCGCCAATCTCCACATTATTGCCTACCAGCACATTACCTATTTGCGGAATCTTCTTATATGTTCCGTCTGGCTGAGGCACAAAGCCAAATCCGTCGGCTCCAAGCACCGCACCGGCGTGAATAATACATTCTTTGCCGATATGTGTCATAGCATAAAGCTTAGCGCCAGCGTAAACGACAGTGTTATCTCCGATTACCACATCGTCACCGATATAGCATTGAGGATATATCTTCACATTTTTGCCGATTTTCACCCTCTCACCGATGAACGCAAATGCTCCAATATAGCAGTTCTCTCCATATTCCGCATCAGCTGAGATAAATGCATTGTCGGAAATCCCGACTTTGTTGTTAGTGTATTCCTGATATATTGCAAGCAATTGAGCGAACGACTCGTAAGCGTTAGGCACACGAATCATTGTTGTAGTCACTTTCTCGGTAGGCTCAAAGTCAGCATTGACTAGCACTATCGTAGATTTTGTATCATAAAGGTAGTGAATATATTTTGGATTCGATAAAAAGCTCAACATTCCAGGTGCGCCATCTTCGATACGCGCCACATTCCATACCTTAGCTTCCGGGTCACCTTCGACTTTTCCACCTAAAAGTGCTGCAATTTGAGCAGCTGTAAACTCAACTTTCATATATCAAAAATTATTAAAATCTTTTTTAATCGTAATGACAGCCTTATCTATCAATGAGTTAGGCATCGACGCTATAACCTGTGCCATTGTCGCAGCATCGGCATCAGGGTTTGCGGCGAACGCCTCGTTGATGCTTTTCAGCACATCATCTTTGGTCAAAACTATCATCATCCACACCTCTTCGCTAACGTAAAGACGTTGCGCGAGGTTGTGTTCAAACTCATCCTGTACATTCTGTATTAATGCAAACTGCAAATCGCCACGCGACATACCGGGCATAAACACCCTTTTCACTAGAACGGAGTATCTAATCCTTTCGAGATAAAGCACAAGTCGCTCAAACGCCTGAATCATTAGTGGAGCAACTGTTTCCGACACTTCTATCGTCTGCTTCTTCCCTTTTTTCTTGCCAAAAATAAACACACCGCCGAAAATCACTATCCCAACGATGATCAAAATCCATGTACTTGTACTCAAAATCCCTGTCATCACTTTAGTTTTGATTTGCAAATATAGTTATTTTTTTAATTTCAAACAAAATTTTCAAACAAAAGTTTTCCTATCATAAAAATGCGTACCTTTGCAGTCTCAAATAGTCAATATTCAATTTAAAAATATAGATATGGGTACATTATCACAGAGAGTCATCAACATGGCGGAATCAGCCACATTGAAAATGACGCAGAAGAGCCGCGAACTTAAGGCTCAAGGTATCGACATCATCTCATTAAGCATCGGTGAACCTGACTTCAACACGCCAATCAGTGCAAAACAGGCTGGTATCGACGCCATCAACAACAACGACACACATTATCCACCGGTTCCAGGTACTCCGGCATTGCGTAAAGCCATCGCTGAGAAGCTTCGTCGCGACAACGGTTTGGATTACAAAGACACCGACATCATCGTGTCGAACGGCGCAAAACAGGCCATCACAACCACATTCTTCGCCATCCTCGACAAAGGTGACGAGGTCATCATCCCTGCCCCATTCTGGGTATCATATCCTGAAATGGTGAAACTCGCCGACGGTACTCCTGTCTTCATCTACACAACACCCGAACAGCACTTCAAGATCAACGCAAAACAACTTGAGGCTGCCATCACGCCAAAGACAAAAGCATTTATTTTCAGCACACCTTGCAACCCAAGCGGCGCTGTTTATACAAAAGAAGAACTCGCATCATTGGTCGAAGTGTTCAAAAAACATCCAGAAATCATCATCATCTCCGATGAGATTTATGAGTTCATCCAATACGAACACAAGCACGAGTCAATGGGACAGTTCACAGAGTTGAAAGACCGTCTCGTCATCGTTAACGGTGTTGCTAAAGGTTATGCAATGACCGGTTGGAGAATTGGTTACATTGCAGCTCCGATGGCAATCGTCAACGCTTGCAACAAGATTCAGGGACAGTACACCTCAGGTATCTGCACCATCTCACAGGCAGCATCTGTAGCAGCAATGCAGCTTTCACCTGAAAATTCAGAAGAAGTTCAGAATATGTGCAAGGCATTCAGAGCACGCCGCGACATGTTCTACAAGCTCCTCACCGAGATTCCTGGCCTCAAATTGAGTTTACCGGCTGGCGCATTCTATATGTTCCCAGACGTATCAGCATATTATGGCAAGTCAGATGGCGCAACAGTCATCAAGAACAGTGATGATTTGTGCATGTACTTGCTTTACAACGCTCACGTGGCTTGCGTGGCTGGCGGCGCTTTCGGTAACGACAACTGCATCCGTCTGTCATATGCCACATCCGACGACAAGCTCCGCGAGGCAGCACGCCGTCTGAAAGAAGCATTCGCTAAACTTAAATAATAATCACAATGCAAAGAGAAGACATCAAAGCACTTTTTGAGTCATTCAACAACAAGCGAATTCTGATTATAGGTGATGTTATGCTCGACCTCTACCTTAACGGTAAGGTCGAGCGCATCTCGCCTGAAGCCCCAGTACCTATCGTGGCTGTCGGCAACCGTTTCGCTCGTTTAGGAGGTGCCGCCAACGTGGCACAAAACATCAAGGCACTCGGCGCAGAACCAGTGTTATGCTCCATCATCGGCGACGACTCAAAGTCGCACGATTTCTTCAAATTGCTCGATGAACATAAGATGCCAAGCAACGGCATCGTCAAAAGTAAAGAACGCCGAACCACAACCAAATACCGCATCATCGGCAATAACGCTCAGATGCTTCGCGTCGACGATGAGGACACATTCAACCTTACAGATAAAGAGTTTGCCACTTTGCGTGAAAAAATCGACACAATACTGTATCGTGAACGCATCGACGGCATTATTCTCCAAGATTATAATAAAGGTGTGCTCACCGAGGAACTTATCCGCCACACCATCACCGTTGCCAACGAGAAAAACATCCCTGTCGGCGTCGACCCTAAGAAAAACAACTTCCTCGCATATGAACACTGCACCCTCTTCAAACCAAATCTGAAAGAACTTAAGGAAGGCATCAACCTCGACTTCCCGACAGACACCATCGAAGGCATATTGTTGGGTGTCAACGCCTTACAAGACAAACTACAATGCCGTTTCGTGATGAACACCTTGTCGGAACGCGGTGTCCTCATCCAAGAGATGCTCAATGGCAAGAAGACTTACCACCACATCCCGGCACATCTGCGTAAAATCGCCGACGTGTCTGGAGCCGGCGACACAGTCCTCGGCGTCGCAATGCTGTGCCTCGTCTGCGGCCTCGACCTATTCCACATCGCCGCAATATCAAATCTTGCTGGCGGATTGGTATGCGAAGAAATCGGCGCAGTGCCAATCAACAAGGAAAGACTTCTAAAAGAAACAGAAAAAATACAATAAGCTGAGTTTTTCTGCGTTATTAGGTTCATGAAATTAAGATTATCATATAAAAAACTGCTTTTTGTAGTGATGACACTATTGTGTATCATCCCACAAAGTATTCAGGCTCAATACGTTAAGCCCAAAAATCTTCCATTATACGACGACAAATTGTATCATTTCGGATTTATCATTGCCGTAAATAACATGTCGTATTCAATTGATTGCAAAAACAATTATCAAAGTATTCTTTACCAATTTCAGCCACACAACAGCTATGACGCGATAACCGTGAATCGAGTCGTTGACGATGATTTTGATGATGACGAAAGGATGTTTTATAATAGAAGTATAGTATCAGCTCCAAACTATGGTTTTACTGTCGGAATTGTTGGAAATCTTCGTCTTGGACGCTATTTCGATTTACGTTTGATACCTTCTCTTAGTTTTGGCACAAAAAGTATCATTTACGATTATACCATTATCAAAAATGAAGATTTCTCAAGCCCAATATATTATTCAAAAACAACTTCTATTTTAGCAACGATAATGGAGTTTCCATTACATGTTAAATATAAATCAAAGAGATACAATAATATAGCTACATACATTATTGGTGGTGGCAACACAAAATTAGACTTTTCATTTTTATTCAATAAGGATGCGAAACGACTTCAAGCCAATACGTTTGACTTTGCTGCAGAAATAGGAGCCGGCTTCGATTATTACACCGGTTATTTCAAAATGGGCATTGAAGCCAAGTTCAGTTTTGGGTTGTTAGATGTATTAGACAAACGCAATAATCAATACGATGCGAGTATTGAAGGACTCAAAAACAGGATGTTCCAGTTGTCTCTAACATTCGAATAAGCCCTCAACCTCAAGCATATAATATTGATTTTCAGCAATTTATCTTAATTTTTCAATTTTTAAAAATTTTTAGTGCTTGTAATAGAAAAAGTTGTATCTTTGCAGCACTTTTTTAGAGAAAAGTTGGTCTCTTCGTCTAGTCTGGTTAGGACGTCAGGTTTTCATCCTGGTAACTCGGGTTCAAATCCCGGAGAGACTACAAAAAACGGGGGTCTCTTCGTCTAGTCTGGTTAGGACGTCAGGTTTTCATCCTGGTAACTCGGGTTCAAATCCCGGAGAGACTACAAAAGAAAACGAGGTCAGAACATATGGGCCAATAAAACGGCACCCAGAATTCTGGCTTTTTTAGTTTTAAACAGAAACATAATGAAGACGCTTTACTTTGTCATGCGAAAGATAACAGTAAAATTTTCGGCAGCTCTGCTGACTGTTTTGCTGTTTGTGACAACGATAGGTCTTCATGCCCAAGATTACAGCAATTACCATCTCGGTTTTCGCGGCGGTGTAGGAATGGCAACGCTCAACGGATATCAGAACAACGGACTACGTCTGGGTCTGGCAGCCGGCGTGTGCGGCATCTACGACATCGCCAAAAACAAAAGCATAATCGCAGAGTTCAGCTATTCTATGGGCGGCCAACAGACCGAAAAATGGATCACTGAAACTCGCGACGAAATGAAGGAATACAGCCGTTTCGGCTTCCATTATTTAAATATTCCTGTTTTATATCAATACTATTTCCCAGATATTCTTGGGCTCGAAGGCGGTTTGAATTTCCGCTATTGCATGGCTGGCACGCTTAAGACCAAAATCGGCAACGACAGCTGGCATAGCGCCAATTTCATAAGCAGCGATTACAACACCTTCGATTTCGGCCTGATAATCGGCGTATATACTCAAAACCTCATCCCTCATGAGAATTTTTTTGTGAGTCTGAGAGCCTATTTCGGTTTCATCGATGTAGTTAAAAACGTTGGCTCAAACAAAAACATGAGCATACAAGTCAGTGTGGGATACATGCTATTCTAAAATGAATTCAAGAATACAGCTAATCATTGGTAATCAATATAATCCGCATCTAAACCTCGCGGTAGAAAGTTCGTTATTGGACGAAGGCGACTCAGAAGTCGTTACCATGTTTTTGTGGAAAAACCAGCAGACCGTGGTTTATGGTTACAACCAAAATCCTTTCACAGAATGCAATGTGGATCTGCTGCTTTCAGAGGGTGGTTACGCCGCCCGCCGCCGTACCGGCGGCGGTGCGGTCTATCATGACCTCGGAAATCTGAATTTCTCTTTTGTAGCGCACAAAAAACATTACGACGTCACAAAGCAGATGAACGTCATCAAGACTGCTTTGAGATATTTCGGATTGGAAGCGGAGGTTTCGGGCAGGAACGACATCCTTTTCGAAGGTCGTAAATTCTCCGGAAATGCCTTTGGATTCTACAAAGACAGAAGGTTGCACCACGGCACGATTTTGATTAAGACCGATGGTGAAAAGTTGGCTAAATACCTTAAAGTCAATCCCGCCAAGTTGCAGAAACATGGAGTAAAATCGGTGGCAAGCCGCATCATCAACCTCTCGGAAGTGGCAGATATTACTTCAGATTCGATAATTCCTTATCTCTCAAAGGCTTTTGAAGAAGTTTATAATGCAAAAGCAGATGTTGTGGCATTTAACGACCTTCTCACCGATAAAGTATTGAAAACCAGAGATTTATTCGCATCAGATGAATATCTTTTCGGCAAATGGCGCAACTTCCATGCCAAGAAAAGTGCTCAATTTTCATGGGGACTTGTCGAACTCGACATGCAAGTCAACGAGGAGAAAGGCTTAATTGAAAGCATTTCTATCGCATCTGACGGACTCGAACCAGAGCTTATTGAGGAAACCGAGCGCATTTTAACTGGTGCGAGCATCAAGAAAGCCCCTGATTGCGGCGGAAACGAGGTAGCAAAAGACATTCTTACTCTCATTTATTGATTCCCAAAGCGAAAATTTCGTATTTTTGCAGCCAAATTTTAAGAGATGAAGTATTTTTTGCTGCCATTGGGCTGTCAGATGAACCGAAGCGACACAGAGCGTGTGCGCACCGTGCTGCACGGCATGGGGTTTACGGAGACCGACAAGGAAGAGGAAGCCACGATTTTGGGCGTGATAGCGTGCTCGGTGCGCCAAAAAGGCATCGACAAGGTGTACTCGCGCATACTGAAATGGAACGAGATGAAGCTGACGCATAACTGCATCACCTTCGTTTCGGGCTGCATCCTGCCCGCCGACCGCGAGCGCTTCGTGAAGCTGTTCGACCTCGTCTTCACCATGAACGAGCTGCCGGATCTGCCAGATATGATCCAACAATACGGTGCTTTTCACGCACCTATTAATAGAAATGTGAATCCATCAGCCAACATGGACCGCTTCTGGGTTATCGACCCTGACCATCTCTCTGATTTTGAAGCGTTTATCCCGATTCAGAACGGCTGTAACAAATTCTGCACCTACTGTGCTGTGCCTTACACCCGTGGCCGCGAAGTGTCAAGAAAATCTGAGGATATCATCAATGAGCTGAAAGAACTCGTCGAAAAAGGATATAAATCAATAACTTTGCTCGGACAGAACGTTAATTCGTATGGTCTGGATAAGAAAGGCGAAGAGATAAACTTCGCGGAACTGCTAAGAAGGATTGGCGCATACGGCGATGCCAGCGGCAAAGAGTTCTGGGTTTACTTCACTTCACCGCATCCGCGCGACATGAGCGACGAAGTGATTGAAGTCATCTCGCAATATAAATGCCTCGGCAAGCAGATTCACCTGCCGATACAGTCGGGCGATGACAACATGCTGCAGCGCATGAACCGCAAACATACACTTGATGACTATCGACATATCATACAGACAATCAGGCGTTTACTGCCTGAAGCTACGATTTTTACAGACATCATCGTAGGATTCACCGGTGAGACCGAAGAAGAATTCGAGAATTCGCGCAAGGCGATGGAAGAATTCAAATATAACATGGCTTACATCGCGCAGTACAGCGTGCGTCCTGGCGCAGTCGCATCATCGTGGGCCGACGACGTGCCGAAAGCCAAGAAACGCGAGCGCTATCACATCCTCACCGACGAGCTGATGAAGCACTCACTCGTTTATAATCAAGGACTTATCGGCAAGACGCAAAAGGTTTTAGTAACTGGCTACGACCGAAAAAATGGATTCTTAACAGGTCACACTGAAGGAAAAATCGTGATAAGATTCCAGTCACGCGACAAGAGCCTGATTGGTCAAATCGTAACAGTGAAAGTAACAAGCGCCACAGCGTTATCAATAGAAGGGGAACTACTGTGAAAATTGCCTTTAAAACACTCGGTTGCCGCTTAAACCTCTATGAAACAGACGCCCTCGCGTCGCAGTTCAAGGAGGCTGGTTACGACGTGGTAGAAAACGACGCAGATGCTGACATCTACGTCGTGAACACCTGCACCGTCACCAACCAGAGCGACCAGAAATGTAGGCAGGCAATCAACCAGATCAGGCGCTCCCACCCTACCGCCATCATTGCAGCTATGGGTTGCATGGTAAACCACCGCAAGCAAGAAATGCTCGACTCAGGCGTGATTGACTACGCCATCGACAACGAACGCAAATATGCGCTTTTCAGCATCATCGACAGCCACGTAAAAGGCGAAGTTGTTGATCCTGAAGGCTTCGACAAGGACTTGTTCAGCTATCGTCCGGCTTACAGCACCTTCCACACCCGCAGTCTGATTAAGATTCACGACGGATGCAACAATTTCTGCTCGTACTGCATCATCCCGAATGTTCGCGGCAGAGCCACAAGTCGTCCGGCGGAGGAGATTTACGACAACATCCGCAGTGTAGTGGCGCATGGGTTTAAAGAGGTCGTCCTGACAGGCGTCAACATGGGGCGGTATCAGTATCAAGGTGTTGATTTTGAACATCTTATCGAAAACATTTTAAAAATCGAAGGCGATTTCAGAGTCAGGATTTCATCCATCGAGCCCGACAACTTCAGCGACAGGTTTTTGAGTTTATTTGAGAACCCGAAGCTCGCTCCGCACATGCACATCTGCCTTCAGAGCGGTGCCGAAAACACGTTAAAAGAGATGCGCCGGCACTACACAGCGGCTCAGTTTAAAGAAATGTGCGACCGCATTAAATCAGCGATTTCCAATTTCAACATCACAACAGACATAATAGTAGGTTTTCCTGGTGAAACCGATTCTGATTTTACTGAAAGCGCAGAAGTGTGTAAGTATATAGGTTTCAGCCACATACATACTTTTAAATATTCAATAAGAACAGGAACAAAAGCTGCAACGATGCAAAATCAAGTTCCAGAAACGATAAAAACAGAGCGCAGTGCCATCATCAGACAGATTTCTGCGGAAAACAAAATCAAATATTTCAACCAGATGCTTGGTAAGCCTCAAAAAATGCTCATCGAGCGCGTTATGGCAGATGGAACAGCAAGAGGCTACGGCGAAAACTACATCCCGTTAAGGTTGAAAGCCAAGAACTTGGATAAAAACACTTTTGTTAACGTCGTGTTGAATGATATTATTAATAAAGGTGATAATTCGGAGATAAACGTAGTTTTAAAAGGTTGAAAAATTTTTTAAAAATTTTGTTTTTCGTATTCAAAAATGTTGTAATTTTGCAGTCCGAAAAAATAGTAAGGAAAAAAGAATAAAATTAAGATAATAAAATGGCAAATCACAAATCTTCACTGAAGAGAATCCGTCAGACAGAAAACAGACGTTTACACAACCGCTTCTATGCTAGAGCAATGCGTTCAGCTGTTAGAAGTTTTAGAGCATTAACAGACAAGAGCGAAGCTGAATCAAAGCTTTCAGAAATGTACAAGACTATCGACCGCGTGGCAAAACGTGGCATCATCCATCGCAACAAAGCTGCTAACTTGAAGTCAAAGCTTGCACACTTCACAGCTAAATTAGCATAATTTTATTAGAAAATATTAACAAAAGTTCTTCCTATCCACAGGGAGAACTTTTGTCGTTTAAACCAAAAAATATGAAACAAATTCCAAGCCAGTCTATAAAAAACTGGGCTACAGAAGACCGCCCACGTGAGAAAATGATTGAAAAAGGTCGCGAAGTGCTGTCAGATGCCGAACTCATCGCTATTCTGATAAGCTCCGGAAACAGCAATGAATCGGCCGTAGATTTGTCAAGACGCATACTAAAAGACGTCAGCGACAATCTTATCAAACTATCTCAACTGAGTATCAATGACTTAACAAAATATAACGGCATTGGCGTCGCTAAAGCAATTAGTATATTAGCTGCTTTAGAATTAGGAAGAAGACGCCGTTTTGCCGAAACAGCTCGACAGCCACTGATTCGCAACAGCAAAGACGCGTTCGAGTATTTTTACATGCGGATGGCAGACATCAGGCATGAACAGTTTTGGGTATTGCTCCTTAACCCATCAAACAGAGTTATAAAGATGGCTAAAATAAGCGATGGAGGTGTCAATGGCACCGCAGCCGATCCCAAACTTATCTTCAAGACAGCCTTGGAAAACAACGCCACATCAATAATGCTCTGTCATAATCACCCTTCCGGAGATGTACTGCCAAGCGACCGTGACAAAGCACTCACACGTAATATCATCAACGGCGGAAAACTGCTAGAAATAAAAATTTTAGACCATATTATCGTTGGTATCGATAATTATTTTAGTTTTGCAGATTCAGGATTGATATGAAAATTGTAACGGTAATAGGGGCTAGACCCCAGATAATCAAAGCGGCAGCGCTAAGTCGCGCCATCAAAGAACACTTCAAAAGCGAAGTGCATGAAGTGATTGTGCATACAGGTCAACACTACGACGACAATATGTCGCAGGTGTTTTTCGATGAGCTTGGTATCCCACAACCTGATTACAACTTAGGCGTTGGTTCAGCATCACACGGCGTACAAACAGCCAAGATGATCGAAGGTATAGAAGATATTCTTTTAAATGAAAAACCTGATTATATTGTGCTTTATGGCGACACCAACTCCACTTTGGCAGGCGCTATTGCCGCTTCAAAGATTCATATACCGATAGTCCATATTGAAGCAGGACTGCGATCATTCAACAAATCTATGCCAGAGGAAATCAATAGGATTTGCTGCGACCATTGTGCTACCCTACTCTTCTCACCTACCGCAACAGGCTATAAAAACCTTATTAACGAAGGCATTAAGGAAGGCATATATCATTGCGGCGACGTAATGTATGACAATAGCAAATACTTTGCCAATATAGCAGAAAAAAAATCTCATATTATTGATAAAGAAGGACTTATAGGTACGGATTATATTCTTAGCACTATCCATCGCGACAACAACACCGATCAACCCGAACGACTGACTGCTATTTTCAAAGCCTTGCTAAAAATTTCTGAAAGTCGAACTGTGGTTTTACCATTACATCCAAGAACATCTAAAGCATTGACTATCAATCTTGAAAAAGATTTATTGGATAAGATTACAAACAATAAAAACATCAAGATTCTTCCGCCAGCATCGTTTTTAGACATGATAGAATTAGAGCGTCATGCGCAGATGATTATCACCGATTCTGGTGGGGTGCAAAAAGAAGCGTTCTTCTTCCAGAAACCGTGTCTCATCTTGCGAAGCGAGACTGAATGGAAGGAAATCGTGGAATGCGGAGCTGCTGTAATCACTGATGCTGACGAGAATCGGATCATAGAATCCTACAATAATTTCGTGGAGAATCCGCCTCATAATTTCCCTCAAATTTTCGGTGACGGCAATGTTGCTTTATTTATCTGCAAAGAAATGTTGGAAAAATTGTAGATTTTTGTAATTAGTATCAAAATTATTTGTATTTTTGCACTCTAAAAAATAAACAAAATATTGTTTAACGTAATTATTTAATAATCAACAATTTAAATTATGAATCAGTACGAAACCGTTTTCATTTTAACTCCCGTTTTGTCTGAAGATCAGATGAAGGAAGCGGTAGCAAAATTCGAGAACCTGCTCACAAAGAACGGAGCAGAGATCGTTTTCAAGGATTTCTGGGGCATGCGTAAGCTCGCCTATCCTATTCAAAAGAAGTCTTCAGGTTTCTATCAGTTGATAGAATTCAAAGCTGAAGGTAATGTTATTGACACTTTGGAAACAGAGTTAAAGCGTGACGAACGCGTCATCCGTTTCCTGACAGTGAAACTTGACAAACACGCTGTAGCTTACAACGAGAAGAAACGTCGCAAAGCAGCAGAAGCAACAGAGCAAGCCAACTAATTGTTTAACATTAAAATTTTGAATGATATGGCACAACCTAATACAGATATCAAATATTTGACTCCAATAGCAGTCGATACAAAGAAGAAAAAATATTGCCGTTTCAAGAAGAACCGCATCAAATACATCGATTACAAAGACGCTGACTTCTTGTTGAGATTCGTGAACGAACAGGGTAAGCTTTTACCACGCCGCATCACAGGCACATCAACAAAATACCAGAGAAAGGTCGCTCAGGCTGTCAAGAGAGCCCGTCACCTTGCTTTGATGCCATACTTAGCTGATTGTTTGAAATAATAAGAGGAGGACAGACACATGGAAATCATTCTTACACAAGACGTTAAAAATTTGGGATATAAAAACGACATCGTCAACGTTAAACCTGGTTACGCACGTAACTTCCTGATCCCACAGGGCATGGCCATCCTCGCAACAGAGTCAGCACGCAAAGTTTTGGCAGAAAACATGCGCCAGCAGGCTTACAAACAGGAGAAGATTAAGAAAGAAGCTGAAGAATTGGCAACAGTTCTTGAAGGCCTTTCACTCCGCATCCCTGCAAAAGCAGCTTCAACAGGTAAGATTTACGGTTCAGTCAATAACGTTCAGATTGCTAACGCTATCAAAGAAGCTAAAGGCATCGAGATTGACCGCAAGCAAATCCTCGTTGATGATGACACTATCAAAGAAGTCGGTAACTACAAAGCAAAAGTTCGTCTCCACAAAGACGTTACAGTTGAAATCAGCTTTGAAGTTTTCGCTGAATAAGACAAGATTAACAAATTGATAATGAAGCCGAGGAATCAAAAGTTCTTCGGCTTTTTAGTAAGAAACAAAGCCATTAGCCGTTAGCTATTAGCCATTAGCTTTTATAGCGGCAGCCACCTAATGGCTAATGGCTAATAACTAATGGCTAATTATGACTAAAAATGATGTCAAGGAAATCCAGGCGTTGAAGCAGGCAAAAGGCCGCAAGGAACGTGGAATCTTCGCTGTCGAAGGCAACAAACTCGTTGAAGAGCTGACAAATTCTAAATTCAGAGTCAACAACATTTTTGCGACTGAAACTTGGGTCGAGAAAAATCCTGTCTTAGCAAAGAAAATCGCTGATTATGAGGTAATTACGCCAAAGCAAATGGAGCAAATCAGCAATTTCGTGACACCTCCAGGCATTTTCGCAACAGCCATGATGCCTAAATACAAGATTGAGCCGAAAGACACTGAGAACCAGCTTATTCTGATGCTTGACGGAATCAACGACCCGGGAAATCTAGGAACTATTATCCGCACCGCCGACTGGTTTGGCATCAAGAAAATAGTGATTTCGGAAGACACCTGCGATCCTTGGCAACCAAAAGCGATTCAATCGACCATGGGATCAATTTTCAGGATGCAAATCGTTGAAATTGACGTGGTTAAATTCTTAAAAGAAGTAAAAGCGCCTGTCTTTGGAGCCTTAATGAAGGGAAAAAACGTATATCATACACAAATCAAAGATAACCAAGGAGTTATCATCATCGGAAGTGAGTCGCACGGAATCAGAGAGAATGTAATGCCTTTTGTAAGTTGCCCTATTAATATCCCTAGGGCGGAAGGAAGTCTCACCGAATCACTGAACGCGAGCGTAGCAGCGGGAATAATACTATCCGAGGTATTCAGGGTGAATCATAAATAAAATAAATGCAGCAATCCCAGCAATCATTAGTGCTATAGTGATAAAGAGTACCCAGTAAAGCACTATCGTGAGGAAGCTACGCCACACCATCTTTACTATCCTGAATTCAAACATATTTTTGAAACAGGCTGTAAATACTACGATATTCAGCAGAATAATCCAATCCTCCATCTTATCCGCTATTTCTGGAGAGAAATAGTAGACAATACTCATCACACATCGGTATAACACCAGTAATATCAGCGAGTAAACTATCGGGATACAATACTCACCCCAATTGTATTTCTTGCGATTTTTCTTTCCATAACTGAGTCGCGCTGCCAATATATAAACCGGAATTGTCAGAATAAACGCAGCTGTGTAATGATTTGAATAAAACTTTAAAGCATTTATAATGAAATTCTTGGCTTTGTCAACAATTACTTGCTCATTAGTTTGTTCTCCATCATTAACAACTACTTCAGTGTTATCATCATTTAGCAAGTTATCATAATCAATATCTTTGCTACCTGTGAATGTAAAAATAACCACGTATAAACTCAACGTGAGGAAAAGCATTGGGAATGGCGAGAAATAGCTCTTGCGTTTGCCATTTAGGATATCGACCACCATTGCGCCAGGGCGTGTGAACAGCGATTTCAGTGTCGTCCATACTCCGCCGTCGTTGCTAAGGATTGCTTGAAGGAGATTTGTAAATATAAACCTAATTGTAAAACGTTTAGTATCAGCACGTTGACCACATTCGGGACAGAATTTACCCTGAAACTCTGTGTTGCAGTTAAGGCATTTTGTGACTTGCTGCTCTTTATCGACAACCTTATTATTTTCCATTTTTTAA
>JAFYNO010000061.1 GCA_017549705.1 Bacteroidales bacterium
ATACAAACGAATACGAATTAAACTAATTGATTTTTAGGGAATTATGTCAGAAAACTTAGTAATAATCCCAACGTATAACGAGAAAGAGAATATCGAGAATATCATCCGATACGTCTTTAACCTCCCGATGGCATTTGATATTTTAGTCGTCGAGGACAACAGTCCGGACGGCACTGCCGACATCGTGAAGCGCCTCATGCAGGAGTTCCCCGACAGGCTTTTCATCGAGGAGAGAAAAGGCAAATTGGGTCTCGGGACAGCATATATCCATGGTTTTAAATGGGCTCTGGAACGTGATTACCAATATATTACGGAGATGGATGCTGACTTTTCGCATAATCCTGACGACCTCATTCGCCTGCACGACGCTTGCGCCAATGGTGCCGACTTAGCTATTGGCTCGCGTTACAAATGCGGCGTGAACGTGGTAAACTGGCCGATGGGCAGAGTCTTGATGTCGTATTACGCCTCGGCATACGTCCGTTTTGTGACAGGAATGAAGGTGCGCGACACCACAGCTGGTTTCGTGTGCTACACCCGTAAAGTGCTCGAGACTATAGACTTCGACAGAATTAAATTCATCGGATACGCTTTCCAGATCGAGATGAAATACACCGCATGGAAACTTGGATTCAAGATCGAGGAGGTGTCAATTATCTTCACTGACAGACGCGAAGGCACATCCAAGATGTCGGGCGGCATCTTCAGAGAAGCCATCTTCGGTGTCATCAACCTGAGATGGAGAGGAATGTGGGGCAAAATCAAACCAAGACAAAACTAATGAATTACATCATTAAAAACGCGACACTTGTCAACGAGGGGAAGACCACGCTGGCAAGTGTCGTCATTTCTGACGCGCACATCGAGAAAATTTTGGTTGGAAATAATGATTTTTCCAATTGGAATAATTATGAAATAATAGATGGGCAAGGGAAATATTTGCTGCCTGGCATCATCGATGAGCACGTGCATTTCCGTGAGCCGGGCTTGACGCAGAAGGCCGATATCTATACCGAGAGTCGTGCTGCCGTTGCAGGCGGCGTGACGTCGTTTATGGATATGCCAAACACCAATCCGCAGACGACAACAAAAGAACTTCTGCAGCAGAAATTCGACCTGGCAGCACAGAAATCAGCGGCGAACTACTCGTTCTACCTCGGCGCGACCAATGAAAACATTGACGAGATAAAGAAAGTCGACCCGAAAAAGGTGTGCGGCATTAAATTGTTTATGGGTTCGAGCACCGGTAACATGCTTGTGAACGAGGATGATGCATTGGTACGTCTCTTCAATGAGTCACCATGTCTTATTGCGGCACATTGCGAGGATGAACAGACTATCCATGAAAACACAGTATGCGCTAAGGATCTTGCTTCGAAAGGCGAGGTCGTTGCCGATGCTGGATTACATCCTTTTATCAGGACAACGGAGGCGTGCTATAAGTCGACAGCTAAAGCGGTCGATATGGCGACGAAGTTTGGAGCCAGACTGCATGTTATGCATATCTCAACAAAATCGGAACTGACATTGTTTAGAAATGATATTCCATTGAAAGATAAGAAGATAACTGCCGAGACATGTCCTCATTACCTCACATTCTGCGATAAAGATTATGATGAGAAAGGCTTTGCTATCAAGTGTAATCCGGCTATTAAGATGGCTTCAGACCGCGAGATTTTGCGTAAAGCTATCGTCGACGGACATATCGACACCATCGGTACCGACCACGCACCTCATCTGTGGCAGGAGAAGTTTACCGATGATTATTTTACAGCTAAATCAGGATTCCCGTCGATACAAAACAGTCTTGACGTGATGCTGAATCTTTATCATCAGGGAGTGATTTCGTTACCGCAGATCGTGAAACTGATGTGCCATAACCCGGCTGAGTTGTATCAGATTAAGGGCAGAGGCTTCATTCGTGAAGGTTATTACGCTGACTTAGTGCTTGTCGATCTGAATCACGAAAAGGTGATTAAAAACGACGACATGCTTTACAAATGCGGCTGGACGCCATATGGTGGAATGAAGGCGAAGTCGCAGGTGACTCATACATTTGTGAACGGAAATCTTGTCTATCACGACGGGATAGTTGAAGCAAATATTTTTGGAAAACCATTGGAATTTGACAGATGATGAAAAAGTATTTTGGAATAATTCTTTTAGGCTTGGTGATGTTTTCATGCCAAGACAAGACTGCCAGACACGCGCAGGTTGTCAAGCATTATTATGCGGAGACAGACCTTCCTTGGGTTATTTATTATTATGACGTGGTTGGGAAGGACTCGACTTGGGTTGAGGAGAAATGGTATCATGAAAATGGTGTGCTTCAGCTGGAGGGGAAAATCGTTGACAATCAGCGAGAGGGCGAGTTTAGAGGTTATTTCCCGACAGGTGAGTTGATGAGTGTCGGCAAGTTTAAAAAAGGTCTTCGCGAGGGTAAGGGCAAGATTTATTTTGAGGATGGTAAGGTCAACATAGAGAACGAATATCGTAACGGAAAACCTGCCGGAATCTGGAAATATTATGATGAAGACGGAAATCTTGTGGATGTAAAAGATTATCATTGATGTTATCGGTTTTTTCAGATGAGAGTTATATGCGGCAGGCTTTGGCTGAAGCCAAAGCCGCCGCAGATTCCGACGAGGTGCCGGTGGGTGCCGTCGTGGTGGTCAACGACAAAATCATAGCTCGTGCGCATAATCAAGTGGAATTATTGACGGATGTCACTGCCCATGCGGAGATACTAGCTATTACCGCGGCATGCAACGCATTAGGAACAAAATATTTAGACGACTGCACCCTTTACGTGACGCTTGAGCCTTGCGTGATGTGCGCCGGCGCGTTGGAACACTGCCACATCAAAAAGGTGGTGTGGGCTTGCGATGACCCTAAAAACGGTTTTCAGCGTTTTGGCAACCTCTTACATCCGAAAACCGAAATAAAAAGAGGCATCCTCAAAGAAGAATGCCTCGAAATGTTGACCGATTTCTTTAAAAAGAAACGTTAGTCTTTCTTCACCATATCCCTGAAGAAACGCATCAGCAATCTTACGTGGATGCCAACGCCGCCTGCTGGTTTGTAGGCTTCTGCCTTCTCGAGGAACGCTGTTCCTGCGATGTCGAAATGCACCCAAGGATAGTCGGTGAAATGCTCCAAGAATTTGCCTGCCGTGCTAGCACCGCCGTATGCTCCTCCGATATTCTGGATGTCAGCGAGGTCTGACTTAATCATTTCGCCATATTCTTCATACAGCGGGAACTTCACGAGGCGTTCGTATACACGTTCGCCGACGGCTTCGAGCTGTTTGTAAATCTCTTCAGCGTTGTGTTCCATCGCCACTGTCGCCACAGGTCCGATGGCTCTTGATGCAGCTCCTGTGAGTGTCGCGAAGTCGAACACCATCATAGGGCTGTATTTCTTTGCGTAGGCGAGGGCGTCAGCGAGGATGAGACGGCCTTCGGCGTCGGTGTTCAGAACCTCAACAGTGGTGCCGTCGTACATTGTGATGATGTCGCCACACACACGTGCGTTGCCGTCAATGCGGTTGTCGGTGGCAGGCACGAGAGCTATCACATGAAGTGGCAGTTTGGCTTTAGCTACAGCGTACACTGTGCATGCCACGGTGGCAGCGCCCGACATATCGTCTTTCATGTCGTTCATGAAATTCGAGGTCTTGAGGTTGTAGCCGCCAGTGTCAAAGACTATGCCTTTGCCAACAAGCACTATCGGTTTCTCGTTGACAGGGTTCTCCGGCTTCCATTCAAGGATGGTGAACGTAGGCTCGTCGATGCTTCCTGCGTTGACAGCGAGCAGTCCACCCATCTTCAATGCTTCTATCTTCTTTTTGTTGAAGATCTCAGCTTCACCACCCACTGAGCGCACCTTTTCACTGATGAACTCAGCGAGTTTTTCGGCGTTGAGTTGGTTGACCGGCTCATTCACGAGGTCGCGAGCCATCAAGGTGGCTTCAACAGTGATGTTGAGTTTCTCGACGCAGTCTTCGCAAGCCGTGCCTTCAAGGAAATAGATGGTCTTCAAGCTGTTAGCCTTGGCGTCGGTCTTGTATTTCTTAAACTCGTAGTTGGCGAGCATCATGCCTTCGGCTGTCCCCATCTTCACGCAGCGTTTGCCACCGATGTTTTGAATGAGCACCTCTTCATATTTGTTGGTGTTTAACCATTTGCAGATGGAAGCGCCTTTCTTGCGGCACTGCTCCATGAACTTGTTCTCATCTTCAGTAGTGTCGATGAAGAATATATGGAAGCACTCGGTATATCTGTTGATCACGACGGTCTTTTTCTTGTCGTCATCATAACTTTTCTTAACGTAATCGGCTTCATTTTGATCAAGACCGATTTTATTGATATCTTCTGTTGATTCTAAAATGAAAACCTTTGCAGAAATTTTGTCGTTGTTACGAAATTTTAATGTTGTCATCCTAAAAAATCTTTTAAAATTTCCATTGTCTTTTCAGTTGCGCCAATCTTTCCTGCCACATAGTCATGGCATATCTTAGACGCTTCCTTGTAAAAATCTTCATCGTTGATAAACTTGTAGAACATATCTTCAAGCTCTTTCTGGTTGTTGATGACGAATGCGCCTTTCAGTCCGACGAGGTCTACGGCCTCTTCAAACGAGTGGTATTTCGGGCCGAAAACAACCGGCACATCATAAACGATAGCTTCCTGGATGTTATGGATGCCATCGTAGAAACCGGCGCCTATGTAAGCAAATCTGGCGTATCTATAAATCTTTGATAAGATGCCAATCTTGTTGATTACCAATGTTCTGGTCTGATGAGCCGGGTCAAAATTGGTATACAGTTGATAATCTTTGAGGTGCGATTCTATCTGTTTGACGTGCGAGTCGGAGATATCGTGTGGTACCATGATGAAGCAGTAGTTTGCCGGCATATTATCGATGAAATTGTATAATAACTTTTCATCTGACGGCCAGCTGCTGCCGGCGATGATACATTTCCTGTCGCCGATAAACTCTTCGATGTCAGGGAAACGCTGTGCTTGATGTGCGATTTGGTAAACACGATCGAAGCGGGTGTCGCCAGCTACAGTTAACTTGTTGATACCCATATTTTTAAGCAGATCAGCGGTTTCTTCATTTTGTGCGAAGAAATATTCTACATCGTAGAAATGATTTCTGAACCATTTGCCCCAAGGCTTGAAGAAATACTGATTCTTACGCAGTGTCGCTGAGATGTAGAACAGTGGCACATGTTTTTCTTTCAGCATCGCAATATGGTTAAACCAGAACTCATATTTCACGAAAATAGCAGCTTTGAAATTAAAATGTCGAATCAGACGATGAGCATTGGCCATGGTGTCGAGTGGCATATAGGCCACTATATCAGCAAGAGGGAAGTCCTTTTTCAATTCATATCCGGAAGGGGAGAAGAATGTGAGAAGGAGTTTGTATTGTGGGAAGTTTTTCTTGACAGCTTCAATTATCGGGAGGCCTTGTTCAAACTCACCCAGTGATGATACGTGAATCCAAACCCATTGAGTGTCAGGGTCTTGTTTTGCTAGTTTATACCATTGACCTTTGCGGCCGTCGCGCCATAATCGGGCTTTTTTATTACCGAAAAAAGCTGCTATATGTATTAAGGCAGCATAGCAGCGAACGAAAAACGTATATAAGAGTCTCATTTTTTAATGATAGTAAAATTCAGCAGGTTTACGCTTGTATGTCGGGATATAGATGGCGGCTCGAATGCCTACGTATTGGTCGACATAGGATTTGTTATCTTTGCCCATCAGATTGAAGTCCCATTGGCGTAATGATTTTGTGTAAGCTTGAGTAATCTCTAATGATAGCGAGAAATTAAGCACTCTTGAGTTGCTTAGATAAATGTAGCCGATCTCGCCAGACCATGCGAATCCTCCGCGCATCCTGTCGTATCCATAAGGATAATCGCCAGCCATTGATGGTGGTGGTGAAGCGTATGAGCCGAACTCGGTCCTGATTCTGTTATAAAGGTATCCCAGACCTCCTTTGACGAAAAATCCGCAGTTGGGATTAGGTGCCAAGACTGGGAAAATCTTTCCTACACAAGCTTGGAAATGTGCACCTCTTTCAAATAATGCATAGCTTCCGTAGATGCCGTCACCGGTGATGATCTCGCCGTTGCTGTCCAAAATGTCACCAAAGAGATCCTGTCTCGAAATGTTGACATTGTTTCCTGAAATGAAATTTCCGTTGACGCTGAAAAGCCAGTTGCTAGCAGTCTTGTACAGCACACTGCCTCCGATAGAATTGTTGCAGTCGTACAGAACTTTGGTGTCCTTGCCAGGAAACTGATATGCGTAAGTCACCTGGAACAGCCAGGTGGGTATTTTCTCGTTTTTGATGTCATACTGCGCCATCGTCATAAAAGGCATGATGGCCAACAATATGAATATCAATCTTTTACACTTCATAGTGATGAATTATTATCTTGTTGCAAATATACTAAACGTTTTGAAATTTCGTTTATTATTTAGAAAAATGTTTCGTAAATAAAAAAATAATAGTAATTTTGCAGTCCATTAATTTGAAAACTATGAAGAAGAATTTTTTAGTTATTGCCTTGGTTATCACAGTGTTAGTGATGTTATTTATATCATGTGGCGGACATAAAAAGGACGATACATCATATCCGGCACCAGTTTCGTGGTCTCCAACACCAGGTGAAGGCGGTACAGTGCCAACATCAGTGTTGCCTGATGCATTGAAAGATACTGTGAATAAATACTTTACCATTCATTCTGGTACTTCTGGAGCTATATTTTCCGGTCAGTTTGTGTCAAGTCCACATACCCTGTTGTATACGACAATAGAAGATGACACAGTCCATATCTATAACGATAGATATATTGCCTTCATGGAGAATGGCAACCTTATGGATTTCTACGGTAAACAATGGGATGATAAAGAAGGTGAGTATTACAATGAGGCTTATAGAAAATTGAATGTTTTAGGCACTGGTGAAGACTTCACATGTTATTATCTCACAGAGGGTTATCCTAATGGTATGTATGCAAAACAGGCTACTATCTTTAGCGGCAGTTGGAATGAGAGCTACGGAGGATTGAAAGATTTTCAGGTGGCTGTGATATTGATTACAACATCTGGCAACCCGAATTTAGCGCCTAAGGGCTCAATCCGTGTGCTTGGCGACGGTGACGGATTGGCAAAAGACACAGCATGGATTAGCAGCAAGAGAGCGGCTTTTGAAGAGGACATTCAGGTGTCTGCTGAAGAGGCATTCAGTATGTTTAGAGTGAGATAAAATGTCGGAAGAACAGCTGATTTCACAAGCAATTTTAAAGAATGGAATAAAGGTAATTCATCGGCATCGCGCCGGTGAATTATCGCATTTAGCCCTGATGGTAAACGCCGGAATGCGCGATGAGAAAGCCGACGAGAACGGACTGGCGCATTTCATCGAACACCTTGTATTTAAAGGCACAAAGCGACGCAAAGCATATCATATCCTGAGCTGTCTCGAGAACGTTGGCGGCGACCTTAACGCATTTACCACCAAAGAAGAAACTTGCATCCACGCATCGTTTTTGAAGGAGCATATCGACAAGGCTATGGATCTCTTCGCCGATGTTATCTTTAACAGCACCTTCCCGGAAAACGAGATGGAGAAGGAGAAAGAGGTGATTCTCGACGAGATAAACTCCTATCGCGACACTCCTGCCGACGAGATCTTCGATGAGTTCGAAAATCTGATTTACCGCGGCCATCAGCTGGGACGTAACATCTTGGGAACCATCGACTTGGTTGAAGGTTATACCCGCAATGACATAGTGAAGTTCCGTAACCAACATTACGCTCCAGATAGGATGGTGCTGGCATGTATCGGAAATATCTCGTTTGAGGCGTTTTTGAAGCTCGCTAATAAGTATTTTGCTGATTATCAAGGTAATGCGGTGCCATTTGAAAGGGTGCCTTTCGTTGCAAACAAGCCGACGACCCGCACTGAAATCAGACGAAACCATCTCACTCATGTGATAATGGGCGGACTGGCATATAAATACAATGACGAGCGTAAGCTGAAGCTGATATTGTTGAATAATATTTTGGGCGGACCTGGTATGAACACTCGTCTTAACCTGAATATCCGTGAGAAATACGGCTTTGCTTATACCATTGAGTCTCAATACAATGCTTATTCCGACACTGGCAACTACACCATTTACATGGGCGTTGATCCGCACTCGCAAAATCGTTCCATTGAATTGGTTTACAAAGAGTTGAACAAGCTCATGACTCAGAAACTAGGCACCTTGCAGCTGTCGAACGCCAAAAAACAGCTCATCGGTCAGGTGGCGCTGAGCAACGAGTCGGGAATGAACGATTTGTTGAGTATGGTGAGGGCTGGATTCTTCGAGGAGCATATCGAGACCTTGCCGGAAACTATAGCAAAACTTGAAAAAATCACGTCAAGCGACTTGCTCGAAATCGCTAATGATGTTTACGATAAAAACAAAGTTAACCTGTTGATTTTTAAGGGACAGGACGATTAAAATTCCTTCTTTCTTAATTCGAAGTTTGAACCGAGATAATGGCTGCGCACGACGGGGTCGCTTGCCAATTCTTCAGGTGTGCCTGCTTTAAGCAGTTGACCTTCAAACACTAAGTAAGCTCTGTCGGTGATTGACAGTGTCTCGTTGGCGTTGTGGTCGGTGATCAAAACACCGATATTTTTCGTTTTAAGTTTTGCCACCACGCGTTGAATGTCTTCCACAGCGATAGGGTCGACGCCGGCGAAAGGCTCGTCGAGAAGGATGAACTTCGGGTCGATGGCAAGGGCGCGTGCTATCTCGCAGCGACGGCGCTCGCCGCCCGACAGCTGGATACCTTTGCTCTTACGGATATGCTGAAGTCCAAACTCGTCGAGGAGCGACTCGAGCTTTTCGAGACGTTGTTCCTTCGTCATGTCTTTTTTAAACTGCATCACCGAGTAGATGTTGTCTTCAACAGACATCTGGCGGAACACTGAGGCTTCCTGTGCGAGGTAGCCGATGCCCAGCTGGGCGCGTTTGTACATAGGGAATTTTGTAATCTCTTCATTATCAAGGAATACATGTCCTGAGAAAGGCTTGATGAGACCTACAATCATGTAGAAGGTAGTGGTCTTGCCGGCGCCGTTAGGACCTAGAAGCCCCACAATCTCGCCTTGGTTCACCTCGATGCTGACGCCACGAACGACGGTGCGCTGTTTGTATTTCTTGACTAAAGTATCGGTTCTGAGTAACATTATATAATTCCCTCCTTGATGATGTCGTGAATATGAATCATGCCGACGTATTTGCCGTTTTCCAAGACTGGAAGCACTGAAATCTCTTTGCTTTGCATGATATTGAGTGCATCGGCGACGTGTGCTGATTTTTCTATTGTCGTCGGGTTTTTCGTCATGATGTCGCTTACTTTCACCGCTTCAATGTTAGGGTGTTTCATCAACATACGACGCAGGTCGCCGTCGGTGACGATGCCCACGAGCTTGTCGTTGTCGATGACGGCAGCGGCGCCGAGCATTTTTTCAGATATCTCGATGATAGCCTGAGTCATGATGTCGGAAGGCTTCACTTGAGGCTGGCCGTTACGAACACAGAGGTCGCCAACGGTGAGGTAGAGTCGCTTGCCGAGAGCGCCACCCGGGTGGAACTTGGCAAAGTCTTCAGCAGTGAAACCACGCAGTTTGAGGAGCGCCACCGCCAATGCATCGCCCATCACAAGCTGAGCTGTGGTGGAGCTGGTAGGCGCTAAGTTGTTTGGACATGCCTCACGCGGAACTGTAGTGTCAAGCACAAAATCAGCCTGACTTGCCAAATATGATGCTCTGTTGCCTACGATAGCAACGAGTTTGTTCTTGCGAATCTTAATCAACGGAATCAACACCTTAATCTCCGGGGTCTCGCCGCTTTTCGACATTATGATGACCACGTCGTTGTCACGGATAATGCCCAAATCACCATGAATAGCATCAGCTGCGTGCATGAAGACGGCAGTAGTGCCGGTCGAGTTAAGAGTGGCGACGATTTTTTGCGCTATATTTGCACTTTTTCCGATACCTGAAACTATAACATTACCTTTCGAATTATAAATCAATTCGACTACTTTTTCGAAATTATCGGTGAGCAGAGGCTTTAATCCAAGTATCGAATTTGCTTCATTATCAATGACTTGTAGTGCAATTTCGCGTAAATCTTCCATTTTCAAAAAAATTTTTAAATTTTTCTTGCTTTATTAAAATGAAAAGTTATAACTTTGTAAAAATAACGATGCAAAGATAAGGATTATTTTTTAATGCTGAAACTATGGCAAAAATTGATGAAAAAAGTTTACATGATTTACTGAAAAATGTCTTCGGATTTGACCAGTTTAAAGGAAATCAGAAGGCCATCATAAAGAGCATCCTATCGGGAAACAACACGTTTGTGCTGATGCCTACAGGTGGCGGTAAATCATTATGCTATCAGCTGCCTGCCTTGATGAGCGAAGGTACGACGATTGTGGTTTCACCACTTATTGCCTTGATGAAGAACCAGGTTGACATGATTCGTAACTTTGGTGCTGACACCGGCATCGCCCACGTGATGAACTCGTCGCTGTCGAAAGCCGAGCTGCTACAGGTGCGCGAAGATCTTGTCAACAAAAAGACCAAGCTGCTTTATGTGGCTCCCGAATCGCTGACGAAAGAAGAAACGCTGGAGTTTTTGCGTGGACTCGACATCGCATTCTTTGCTATCGATGAGGCACACTGTATCTCCGAATGGGGTCATGACTTCCGCCCGGAATACCGCCGTCTGCGCCCAATCATCAACGCCATCAACCCGAAACTGCCGATTATCGCATTGACAGCTACGGCTACAGTGAAAGTGCAGCAGGATATCATGAAAAACCTTGAAATTCAAGATGCCAAGATATTCAAATCGTCGTTCGACCGTCCAAATCTTTATTATGAAGTACGTCCGAAGACGAAAGATGTGGTCAAAGACATCATTAAATATATTAAGGCGAACCCTGGAAAATCGGGTATCGTTTATACTTTGAGTCGTAAGAAGGTGGAGGAACTCGCTGAGACTCTGCAGGTTAACGGCATCAAGGCGTTGCCATACCACGCTGGATTGGATAGCCAGACACGTCGTGAGAACCAGGATAAGTTCCTGATGGAAGAAGTCGACGTCATCGTGGCTACCATCGCTTTCGGAATGGGTATCGACAAACCAGACATCCGTTTTGTGATCCACCACGACATCCCAAAGAGCCTTGAAGGCTACTATCAGGAGACAGGTCGTGCCGGTCGTGACGGCGGTGAAGGCAACTGCATAGCTTTCTACGACTATGAAGATATTCATAAACTCGAGAAATTCAACAAAGGCAAGAACGTCGCAGAACAAGAGATTGCACGCGAGCTGCTGAACGAGACTGTGACATACGCTGAATCGCCAGTTTGTAGACATAAACTGTTGCTTCATTATTTCGGTGAGGAATACGACAAGGAAAACTGTGGCGCTTGCGACAACTGCCTGAATCCGAAGGTGCGTTTCGATGGTCAGGAGGATATTAAGCTTGTCATCGAGGCCGTTTTGGCAACTAAACAACTGTTCAAGACTAAGCATATCTCAGAGCTTCTGGCAGGTAAAGAGACTGGCGACATCAAGACAGCGAAACACGACACTAACGAGTATTTCGGAGCCGGCGACGACCACGATGAGAAATATTGGACTTCGATAATACGTCAAGCCCTTGTAAATAAGCTGCTTACAAAGGATATCGATAATTACGGCATCTTGAAAGTGCCAAAAGAAGGTAAAGACTTCATCAAGAAACCTTATCCAGTGATGGTGGCAATGGACCACGACTACGACAAGGGTGATGAAGACGAATTCGATGAAGAAAGAGTGGCACTTTCGAAGGACTCAGGTACCGACAAGACCTTGTTCTCGATGCTGAAAGACCTTCGCAAGACCATCGCTAAGAAGAAAAACCTGCCGCCTTTCGTGATCTTCCAAGATCCGTCGCTGGAGGATATGGCTATTCAATATCCTATCACGATGGAGGAGCTGACGCAGATTGCTGGCGTCGGCGCCGGAAAAGCACAGAAGTTCGGTCAGCCGTTTATCGACCTTATCAAAGAATATGTCGAAGAAAATGAGATTACTCGTCCGAACGACATGGTGGTGAAGTCGGTGGTGAACAAGTCGGCATTGAAAATCAGTATCATACAAAACATCGACAAGGAGATCCCGCTTGAAGACATCGCTTATTCAAAGAACCTCGAATTCGACGAGCTCTTGACCGAAATCGAGAGCATCGTGGCAAGCGGAACGCATCTCGACATAAGCTATTACACTCGCGATAACATTGACCAATATCACCAGGAAGATATCATTCAATACTTCAGAGAGGCTGAGTCAGACGACCTTGAGACGGCGATGAAGACCCTTGGAGAGAATGAGTATGAAGAAGAAGAAGTGAGATTGATGAGGATTCAGTTCTTATCGGAAGTTGGAAACTAATGAAAAAGGCACTGCTTTTATTGTTCGTCATTTGCTTTTTCTTCAGCTGTGACAGCGAGAAGAAAAGACCAGCCCCAGCTGTGTTTCTCTCTGAGTCTCAGATGGTTGACATCCTGATGGATGTTCAGCTTATGGAGGCGACGATAGGCTATAAGAAAAACGCCAACCAGAAGACGGAATATCTGAAACAATATTACGACACGGTTTTCGCGCATTACGGTATTGCCGATTCCGTCTTTAAAGAGAATATGACGTATTACTATGACGTTGAGCCACAGACACTTATGAGGATTATGGATTCGGTGGAGACTCGTCTGGCAAAGATGAAGAATTAGTGAAAATGCTCGAAGACGATTTTCGCCTTTGCGGGACCGATAATATCACTAAGCTTTTGTAAATCAGTAGATTTAATGTTTTTTACAGATTTCAGTTCGAGAAGCAGTTTCTCGGCTGTGGTTTTCCCTATGCCTTTGATGTCGTTGAGTTCGGAGTGCACAAAGCCTTTCTCGAATTTTTTGCGGTGGAAACTAATCGCAAAACGGTGCACTTCTTCTTGAATCTGTGACAGCAGGTGGAATGCGCTGGAGTTGGGTTTCAACTGCACTATGCGAGGCGGGAAACCAAATAAAAGCTCGTTTGTTCGGTGACTGTCGTTTTTGGCGAGACCCGCAATCGGGATGTTGATGCGCAGCTCATCTTCAATCACTTGGCGCACCACCTCCATCTGACCTTTGCCACCATCGGTAATTATCAGATTAGGCAGTTCTTTGCCTTCTTCGATGAGACGTGAATAACGCCGGCGGACAACCTCGCGCATCGAAGCGTAGTCGTCGGGACCTTGCACCGTTTTGATGTTGAAATGACGATAACCGGCCTTGTTTGGCTTGCCGTTCACAAACTGCACCATGCCTGCAACAGCGTAGTCGCCCTGGAAGTTTGAGTTGTCGAAACACTCAATGACCGCTGGCGGTTCCGACAGATTTAAGTCTTTTTGTAACTCAGCTAATATGCGCTTTGAATGACGTTCAGGATCAACCAAAGAACGCAGTTTTTCTGTCTCAAAACGATATTGTTTTGCGTTGCGCGTCGAGAGAGCCAGGATCTCGAATTTCTCGCCCTTTTTAGGAATCGTGAACTTCACGTTTTCCAGTTCCATGTCGAGCTTCAGTGGCACGATGATTTCGTGGACCGAGCTCTCAAAACGCTGGCGTAACTCAATGATTGCCAATGATAACAACTCCTCTTGAGTCTCTTCCAACTTACGTTTCATCTCGACGGAGAACGACTGGATAATTGCCCCTTGGATGATGCGCATGTAGTTGACATAGAATGAGTTATCGGCATCGTCGAAGGAAAATACCTCCATGTCGTGGAGAGTGTTGCTGCTCACTATTGAACGAGCGTGATAGTTTTCAAGAAGGTCGTATTTCTGTTTGATGAGCTGCGCTTGCTCGAATTCAAGTCGCGAGGCGTGGTCCATCATTTGCGTTTTAAGATCTTTCAAAACTCCGGAGACGTTTCCTTTGATGACTTCTTTAACGTTGATAATCATTGAGTTATAATCTTCTTCGGAGATGAGATTGGCGCAAGGAGCCTTGCAGTTACCGATATGATATTCGAGGCATGGGCGGTTGAGAAAATGTTTGCAAGTGCGTAGCGGATAAACCTGTTTCAGGATGTCGAGCAATGTTCTGGCTGTCATCACTGAAGGGTAGGGACCGTAATAAAGCGAACCGTCGTTGACCTTTTTTCTGGTAAGGAAAACACGCGGAAACTTCTCATTTTTAATACAAATCCAAGGATACGTCTTGTCGTCCTTGAGCATGATGTTGTAGCGCGGCTTGTATTGCTTGATGAAGTTGTTTTCCAACAAAAAAGCCTCTGCCTCGCTGCCTACCACGGTAAAACGGATATCAGCGATTTTGGAGACCAAAAGCCTTGTCTTTCCAGTCTGCTCTTTGTTGAAATAGCTTGATACTCTGCGCTTTAGATTCTTTGCTTTGCCGACATAAATAATCTCGCCAGTCTCATCAAAATACTGGTAAACTCCCGGGGAAGTCGGGATTGTTTTTAAGATCGAGGTTATTTTGTCGTTCATTATTATTCTTTTGTCTCGCGCAGATTCCGCATAGTTAGCAGAATTGTTCTTCCACATGATCTTGATTGCTAAAGCAATCTATCTCGCTGAGCTGG